>JBDLRI010000077.1:0-4111 GCA_039800105.1 Pseudomonadota bacterium | reverse complement strand
TCGAGGGTGGCGAACACCGGGCTGTGGCCGCGGCCGTCGAGCTCCCGCCACAGCGCGTGCACCCACGCCGCCGGCGGGTGGGCGGAGTCGATGAAGAACTCCTGCGTGCGGCGGTCCTCCTCGCGAAAGAGCAGCACGGCCCGGCTCGGGAGGCCGTCGCGGCCGGCGCGGCCGATCTCCTGGTAGTAGGCCTCGATCGTGCCGGGCAGGTCGTAGTGGACGATGGTGCGCACGTCGCGCTTGTCCACGCCCATGCCGAAGGCGTTCGTGGCGATGACGACCGGGACGCGGCCCGCCATGAAGTCGTCCTGCACCCGCGCGCGGTCGGGGAACTCCAGGCCGGCGTGGTAGGCCTCGCACGGGACGCCGGCGGCCTGCAGCGCGGCGGCGGCGCGCTCCACGTTGCGGCGCGTGGCGCAGTACACGAGCGCCGGGGCCTGCGCCACGAGGGACGGCAGGAGCTGGTCCTTCTCGCGCGGGCCGGAGACGTCGAACACCTCGAGGTCGAGGTTCGTGCGGTCGAACCCGCGGACGAAGCGGCGGCAGTCGTCGATGCCGAGCGTGCGGACGATGTCGTCCTGCACCTCGGGCGTGGCGGTGGCGGTGAGGGCGATCGTGCGCGGGCTGCCCAGCTCCCGGCGGGCCGTGCCGAGGCGCAGGTAGTCCGGCCGGAAGTCGTGGCCCCACTGGCTGAGGCAGTGGGCCTCGTCGATGGCGAGGAGCCGCACGTCGGCTTCGCGCAGGCGCGCGCAGAACGCCGGCGTGAGCCGCTCCGGCGCGACGAACAGGAGCTCCCACCGGCCGGCCTTGACCTCCGCGAGGCGCTCCCGGCGCACCTCGGGCGGAAGGGTGCTGTTGATGACCGTGGCGCGCACCCCGCGGGCGAGCAGCCCGTCGACCTGGTCCTTCATGAGCGCGATGAGCGGCGACACGACGACCGCCACGCCGCCCCGCGCGAGCGCCGGGACCTGGTAGCACAGGCTCTTGCCCGCGCCGGTGGGCATCACGACCAGCGCGTCGCCGGTCTGGACGACGTGCTCCACGATCTCGCGCTGCCCCGGGCGGAAGTCCGCGTGCCCGAAGCGCTGCTGCAGGAGAAGGTCGAGCGGGGCGGCCATCGCTGCGTTCCTAAGCGCCGCGCGGGCGAAGGCCAGCGGAATCGGAAGGGCCGACCCGCGCGTGCGCAGGCCGGCCCCCGAGGATGGTTCAGTTGGTGCCGGTACCGGTGCCGGTGCCCGTCGCGGTGAACGTGTCCGTGTCGGTGCTGGTGGGGTCGCTGTCGCAGATCTCGCCGGAGCCGCTGGTGGCGCCGGTCCAGGTCATGCAGTCGGCACCGCACTCGGTCTGCGTGACGGTGACGACCTGGGAGCCGGTGATCGTGTAGCTGGCGCTGGCCATGTCAGGGCCCGCCTCGGCCGGGTCCATGCCGTCGGCGCTGGCCAGCTGCTCGCCGCACGCCTGGGTGTAGACCATCTCGCCGTCCACCGTGAGCGCGCCCTCGCCGCCCATGCCCTGCAGGACGAAGGCGGACTGCATGCCGTACGTGCGGGCCTCGGCGCCGAAGAACGGCATGGTCTGGTCGAAGCTCGAGAAGTCGGCCGAAAGGGTCATGGGACCGGTGATGCTCACGGTCAGGCCGTCGTCCGCCTCGCTCGTCGCGACGCCACCCTCCATCGTGAGGGCGTGGGTGCCGTGCATGCTGACGGCCTCGCCGTCCGCGCTCCAGCCCCAGTTGTCATAGGTGATGCGGCCGCCGCTCGCCGTGGTGGTCATCGTCACCGAGCCGACGTACTCCGTGCCGTCCGCCGCGGTGCAGTCCCCCGTCGCCGTGAAGGTGGTCTCCGTCTCCGTCATCGTCGGACACGTGCCGTCGCCGAAGGCGGTCGTGAAGATCGTCATCAGGTACATCAGCGAGGGCACTTGCGAGGCGAGCAGCGCCTCCTGCACCTGCGCGTCGTTGGTGAGCGGGTACGGGTCGGCCGTCGTGCCGGTGCCGGTCGACGTGCCGGTCGCCGTCTCGGTGGCCGTGTCCGTGCCGCTGCCGGTATCGGACGTGTCGTCGCCGCCGCAGGCGACCAGGGAGAGGGCGAGGATCAGGGAGAGGGAACGCATGGTGGACTCCTTGGGTTGCGATGCGCGCCGGTCGGCCGGCGTGCGGGGTCAGTTCGACGTGGGGGCGCCCGAGTCCTGCACGGGGGACTCGTCGCAGAGATCGCCGGTGGTGCCGTCGGCGGCCTCCCAGTGGGTGCAGTCGTTGGTGTCGCAGGACGCCACGGAGAGCGTCACGCGCTGCGCGCCCGTGAGCGTGAACGACGCGTTGGACGGACCGGTGGTGCACGCGGCGGCGTAGGTGTACGCGCCCTCGAGCGTGGCCGCGCCCGACCCGGTGAGGCCCACGGCGCTGAAGGCCGCATGCATCGGGTAGTTGCCCGGCTCGGCGTCGAACAGCGGCACGCGCTGGCTGAAGCTGGTGAAGGTGACGGAGAGGTTCATGCCGCTCGCCGCGTCGCGGCCGGTCACGCGCAGTCCGTCGTCCGCGTCCGCGGTGGACACGTCCGCCACGGACAGGTCCGTGTCGGTGCCGAGGGCGTGCGAGCCGTCCACGTTGAGCATGTCCGCGCCGGACCAGCCCCAGTTGTCGTAGGTGATGCGCCCGCCGTCCGCGGTCATGCTGAGGGTGACCGAGCCGGTGTACTCCGTGCCGTCATCGGCGGTGCAGGCACCGGTGAGGGTGGTGCCGCCATCGGACTCCTCGATCGACGGGCACGGCATGACCGTGGCACTCGGGTCGGTGCCGGTCCCCGTCTCCGCGGACGCGAGGAGTCCTGCGGTGACGAAGTACAGGGTCGACGGGAGGGAGGCCATGCCGAAGGCCTCCGCCACCTGGTCGCCGTTGGTGAGCGGAAAGCTGGGCGCCGTGGTGTCGGTGCCGGTGGACGTACCGGTGCCCGAGGCGGCGCTGTCCGACGCGTCGGAGCCGCCGCAGGCGACGAGGGAGAGCGCGACGAGGACGGGAAGGCTGCGCATGGAAAACCTCCGCGCGGACGGTAGCACAACGCCCTCACGACGTCGAGCTTGCCCGGTCCCCGCGCGCGCGGGCCCGACACGACGTGCCGCGCTATGTGCGCGCACTTCCGAGGCAGGTTCCCATGTCCGTGCAGGCAGGCATCGTCGGTCTTCCCAACGTCGGCAAGAGCACCCTCTTCAACGCGTTGACGGCCAGCTCGGCCGCCGCGGCCGCGAATTACCCCTTCTGCACCATCGAGCCGAACACCGGCGTCGTACCGGTGCCCGACCCGCGGCTGGCGCGCCTGAACAAGGTGATCGAGAGCAAGCAGATCCTTCCTGCCACGGTGGAGATCGTGGACATCGCCGGTCTGGTGCGCGGCGCGAGCAAGGGGGAGGGCCTCGGCAACCAGTTCCTCGGGCACATCCGGGCGGTGGACGCGATCCTTCACGTGGTGCGCTGCTTCGAGGATGGCGACGTGGTGCACGTGGACGGCGGCGTGGACCCGCTGCGCGACGCGGAGACCATCGACACCGAGCTGATCCTCGCGGACCTGGAGGCGGTGGCGAAGCGCATCGACCGCTTCAAGAAGATGAGCAAGGGCGGGGACAAGGACGCGCTGTTCCACCTGGGCGTAGCCGAGAAGCTCGAGCGGCTCCTGGGCAGCGGGAAGCCCGCGCGGGCCGGCGACTGGGGCGAGGAGGAGGCGAGGTCCGTCCGGGACGCCCAGCTGATCACCGCCAAGCCGGTACTCTACGTCTGCAACGTCGACGAGGCGGGGCTTTCGGGCGACAACGCGCACGTGAAAGCGGTGCGCGGGCGCGCGGCGTCCGAGAACGCGCGGGTGGTGGTGCTGTGCGCCAAGGTGGAGGCGGACCTGGTGGAGCTCCCCGAGGATGAGCGGGCCGTGTTCCTGGCCGACCTCGGCATCGCGGAGCCGGGCCTCGCGGCCCTGGCGCGGGAGACCTACACCCTGCTCGGCCTTCAGACCTACTTCACCGCGGGGCCGAAGGAGATCCGGGCCTGGACGGTGCGCGTGGGCGCCAAGGCCCCCGAGGCGGCGGGAGTCATCCACTCGGACTTCGAGCGCGGGTTCATCCGCGC
>JBDLRI010000076.1:0-5048 GCA_039800105.1 Pseudomonadota bacterium | reverse complement strand
TGCTCCTGGTCGCGCAGCGCGAGCCGCTCGCGATGGACCCCGTTGCCGCCGATCTCCATGTCGTCGGCACGCTCGCCGAGGTCGGGCCGGTCACCCGTCTGCCCGACGGCAAGCTGCGCGTCACGGTCGACGCGCGCGCACGGGCCGCCGTGCACGAGGTGGGGGTTCCCGCCGCTTCGCAGGGTCTGGTCGCGCACGGCACCGTCCTGGAGGACGTGCCGCCGGTGGAGCCGGACGTCGCGGAGCGCGCCCGGGAGCTGGTCGCGCGGTTCGAGGACCTCGTCCGGGCCGCCCGGACGGTGTCGCCGGAGATCCTCGACGTGGTGCGGGCGACGCAGGAACCGGGCGCACTGGCCGATGCCGTGGCGCGTCACGCGGGCCTGCGGCCGGAGGCCGTCCAGGAGGTGCTCGCCACGGCGGACGTGGCCGCGCGGGTCGAGCGGGTCCGCGGCATGGTGGCACGGGAGCTGGAGGTGTTCGCCGCGGAGCGCCGGGGCCGCGCGCGCGGGCGGCGTGCGGAGGACGCCCCCGATCACGGCATGGGCCTGCCGCGGGAGCGGGACGAGCGGGAGGAGGTGCGCGCGGAGCTGGCGGAGCTGGAGGCGCGCGTCCTGGAGCGGCCCTTGCCGCCCGACGCGCGCGAGCGCGTGCACCGTGAGCTGCGCAAGCTCCGTACGATGAACCCGCTCGGCGCGGAGGCGGGGGTGTCGCGCGGGTGGCTCGAGTGGGTGGCGGCGCTGCCGTGGTCGCACACGGTGCCCGTGGACCTCGATCTCGACGTGGCGGCCCGCGTGCTCCGCGAGGACCACCACGGGCTGCGCGCCGTGAAGACGCGGGTGCTCGAGTACCTCTCCGTGCTGCGCCTGCGTGGCGGGACGCAGGGCAGCGTGCTTTGCCTGGTCGGTCCGCCGGGCGTCGGGAAGACCTCGCTGGCGCGCAGCATCGCCCGCGCCACCGGTCGGCCGTTCGTGCGCGTGGCCCTCGGCGGTGTGCGCGACGAGGCCGAGATTCGCGGCCACCGACGGACCTACGTCGGCGCCATGCCGGGCCGGATCCTCTCCGGGCTCAAGCGGGCCGGTGCCTCCAACCCGCTGTTCTTGCTCGACGAGATCGACAAGCTCGCCAGCGACGTGCGCGGCGACCCCGCGAGCGCCCTCCTGGAGGTCCTCGACCCCGAGCAGAACGCCGCCTTCGCCGATCACTACCTGGACCTCGACACGGACCTCTCGCGGGTGCTCTTCGTGTGCACCGCCAACAGCACCGCCGGCATCCCGCCCGCCCTCCTCGACCGCCTGGAGATCGTGCGGATCGGCGGGTACACGGCGGGGGAGAAGCGCGCCATCGCCGCCCGCCACTTGCTGCCACGCCAGCGCGATGCGGCGGGCCTGCGCGAGGATCAGCTCGTCCTGCGTCCCAGCGCGCTCACGCGGCTGGTGCGGGAGTACACCCGCGAGGCCGGAGTGCGCGGCCTCGAGCGCGAGATCGGCGCGGTGTGCCGCAAGGTGGCCCGTCGGGTCGTCGCGCGCGGACCTGACACGCGGGTCACCGTGGACGGTGCGCGCCTGGAGCGGCTCCTCGGTCCGCCGCGCCACCGCGGAGCACGGTTGGGCGCGGAGGACGCGGTCGGCTTCGTGAACGGACTCGCGTGGACGAGCAGCGGCGGCGTGATGGTGCCCATCGAGGCCGCCGTGGTCCCGGGCGGCGGGAAGACCACGATGACCGGCCAGCTCGGCAGCGTCTTCCGGGAGAGCTGCGAGGCGGCGCTGACCTACCTGCGCAGCCGCGCCACGCAGCTCGGGCTGGAGCGCGACGCCTGGCAGGGCGTGGACGTGCACGTGCACGTCCCGGAGCTGTGGGGGGTGGACGGCCCGAGCGCCGGCATCACCCTCACCACCGCGCTGGTGAGCGCCGTGTGCCGCATCGCGGTGCGTCGCGACGTCGCCATGACCGGGGAGGTCACCCTGCGCGGAAGGGTCCGGCCCATTGGGGGGTTGAAGGAGAAGCTGCTGGCCGCCAGCCAGGCCGGCGTGAAGCGCGTGCTGGTGCCGAGCGAGAACGCCCGGGAGCTCCGGGAGGTCCCGCGGGCCGTGCGCGACTCGCTGGACATCCGGCTGGTCGATCACATGGACGAGGTGCTCGCGCTCGCGCTCGCCGTGGACGACCCCGCGTCCTTGTTCCAGGGTCGCGTCACGACGTCGGGCGCGGAGCCGCCGCTGGCGAGTTGACAGCCCCGCCACACCCCATTAGAGGAGGTGCGCTTGGACGGAGGGGCGGGTAGCTCAGTCGGAAGAGCAGCGCCCTTACAAGGCGCGGGTCACAGGTTCGAGCCCTGTTCCGCCCACCAGCACCCCGACAGGGGGTCCCATACGGAGCGGTAGTTAAGTCGGTTATAACGCCGGCCTGTCACGCCGGAGGCCGCGGGTTCGAGTCCCGTCCGCTCCGCCACTTTCGAGCCCCCTTCGAGCGATCGAGGGGGGCTCGAATCGTTCGTGGGGCGGGGGGCTGGCCGCCCCCCGCAACGCCCCCCGCCGTGGACGGGTCAGTCGTCCTTCGGGCGCCTCAGGTGGGCGTAGCGGGGTGGGAGCTCGTCCGGAAGCCGCACGCCCGGCGCGTCCACGAGGGACGTCCAGGTCTCGTCGTGGCCCCGTGCGCGGGACAGGTCGCGAAGCTGGTCGGCCAGCCACCGTGGGACTCGCACGGTGGTCATGCGCCAGCGCTCGTCCAGTCCACGGCGATCCTTCAGCGGCCGACCCATTTCGCGCACATAGGGCGTCCACGCACGGCATGCCACCCGCCTCCGCACGACGCGTGCCCGACGTCGGAGCCGTCGCACGTGCGGTTGCCGATGACCCATTACCATATAGTATATCAAAACAAGCGAGGCTGCCCCATGACTCCCGCAACGTCGATTCCTCCCGTGCAGTCCTGTCTCTGCAGCGCCTGTGGCCAGCGTTGGCACCAGGCGGTCGCGCCCGACCGATGTGCGTTCTGCGGCGCCACAGGGCGCGTGGAGGCCGCGTCCGGCAGCGTGGACAACCCCGATCAGGTGCTGCCGTTCGAGTTGGACCGCGCCTCCGCGTGGGACGCGATCCTGAACCACATGGCCAACGTCCAGTGGGCACACCCGGACTTGGCGTTGCATCACCAGGCGTTGGCGCTGACGAAGGTCTGGGTGCCCGCCTGGGTGTACCGCGGAAGCTACGAGGGCCAATACGGCGCGCTCAGCGTGATGAAGTACACGGTGACGCAGAAGCAGGGCACGTTCGGTCGCGAGAAGCCCGCGGGAAGCCGCGAGGACGCGCATCCGGTCACCGGGACGATCAAGAATACCTTCGCGCTGTCCGTCGTCACCGGGGCGGCCGGCACCGCGACGACGTTCGTCGATGCGAACGCCACGGCGGTGATGGAGGGGCTGCGACCGGCGTCGGTAAACGACCTCGACGGCGCGGTGCTCCTGCCCGCCGAGTCTGCGGCGTCCGGGGCCGACGAGGCGTGGCGGCGTGCGGGGGAGGAGCGCATGCGCGCGCACGCCGTCGAATCCGTGAAGGAGATCGTCAGCGGCAACGAGGTGCGTGACGTGCGGGTCCAGGTGACCGCCACATGGACCGCCGCACGCGTCTGGCTGCCGATGTGGCGCCTCGCCTACCGCTTTGAAGGCGAGTCGCGCGAGGTGCTCGTCGACGGACGGCGCGGCGCGGGTGCTGTGCGGTTGCAGGGGGAGCTCCCGTTGGACGAGGCGGCGAAGAAGCGCCACGATGACGTGGAGGGGCGCGGCCAACTCGGGCTGGTGTTGGGTGGCTTCGCCCTCGTCGGGGGTGTGTTCGTGGGGCACGAGGTGGCCGAGGCCGCTGGTTGGGGGCTGGCCGCCACGGGCATCTTGCCGCTCGTGTACGCCTTCCGCAGGATGGCGGAGGCTGCGGACCTGTTGGCTCAGGCGCAGCGCGAGCGGGTCGCCGCCCGCGACGAGGCCCGCACCCGCCCCGTCCCGTCCTGACCTTTCCCCTTGCCCCGCGCCCCGTGGCGCGCAGGTTGCGGTGGGGAGGGATGATGCTGGAGACACGTACGGGAGAGGCGGTCGAGCTGGAGCACGCGGGGCAGGCGGTCGGCGAGGCCGTCGAGGAAGGGACGCGCCGGCTCGCGGAGCGCTGGGAGGACACGCGGACCCGCCTGCGCGCCCGCGCCCGGGACGCGGCACAGGCCACGCGGCGCGCCGCACGCGCCACGGATGGATGGGTGCAGGATCACCCGTGGCCGGCGGTCGGCCTCGCGGCGTTCGTCGGCGTCGTGCTCGGCGCGCTGGCCTGCCGTCGCGCGGGGTAGCGCGCCCGTCGGGTGCCTCCAGGGCGCGCACGTGCTATTCAAATCCTGTTCAAGGTGGATTCATGCACGTCGCGCCCTTGCTGATCGCCCTCGTCGCCTGTGACCGCGCCGCAGCGCCGGAGGACTCCGGCGCGGGCGGGGACAGCGTGGAGGCATCGCGGGCGGGGCGCTGCGACTACGTGAACCCCTTCTCCGATGGCGCGGAGTGCAAGGACTACGTCGGCACCGGATGGAGCGACGCCACGGCCGCCGCGGACTGCGCGACGCCCATGCCGGGCGCCACGGCGGGCACCTACACCGCCGGCGCCACGTGTCCGCGGGACTCCATCCTGGGCGAGTGCTTCGTCGCGGACGGCTCCCCGGAGGCCACCATCCTGGTGTTTCCGGGCACCGACGCCGGCGATTGCGGTGGCGTCGAGCTCGGCTGCACCTTCGCGAGCGGCACCTTCGTGCCGTCCAGCCTCTGCCTCGGCGGCGGCGGCGACACGGGGGCGCCGCCCGCAGGCAGCGTCTTCCAGCCCTTCGCGCGCGTCTGCGTCGACCCGCTGCCCGGCGAGCCCGCCGGAGCCTCCGACGGTGGCCAGGTGTGCACGTGGGAGGCCATCTCCGGCGCGACCGAGGAGGGCCGCCGGTACGTCGACTACGCCTCCTGCGAGCCGGTGCTGACCCAACGGCCGTACTGGCCGGCCACGGTCACGTCCACGACCCCGTCCGACGATCCGCGCCTG
>JBDLRI010000075.1:0-31863 GCA_039800105.1 Pseudomonadota bacterium | reverse complement strand
TGCGGGACGTGCGCACCGACGTCGCCATCCAGGGGCCACCCTGGCCCGATGACGTGGTCACGAACTACCAGCGCAAGGCGATGGAGCGCGCGGCCCCGGTGCACGCCGCGTGGCTCACGCGACGCTAGCCGCGCGACGCCTTCATCCGCGCCTCGAGGTCCCGCCGCACCGCCGCGAGCAGCCGCGCCTCCTCCTCGTCGAGGTTGCCGCGCGTCTTCGCCTCGAGCACGGCGAGCAGGTCGAGCGTCTGGCGCGCGAGCGAGAGGTCGACGTCCCGACCGCCCTCGCCCAGGCCGGCGAGCGCCGAGGACGCGAGCGACACGACGAAGGTGCTGAAGGTCACTGCGGGTTCAGGGGTCGGCATGGGGCCCTCCGAGGCGGTGCCTAACATCGACGCACGCGATACGCGGCGCGCCATGACCGGCATGCTCGCGCGCACCTCGCTCCTCACGGCCCTGCTGCTCGGCGCCGGCGTGGACGGTCCGATGGCGGGCGTGGCGCCGGCACGGGCCGCGGACACCGGCCAGATGGACGCGAAGACGTCCTACGAGCTCGGCATGCGCTACCTCAAGCGCGGCTACTACACGAAGGCGCTCGAGCAGCTCAACCGCGTGCGCACGTACTTCCGCGACGACCCCTACGCGCTCAAGGCCGAGCTGGCGATCGCCGAGGTCCACTTCCAGAAGAACGAATGGGATGCCGCGCGGCTGGCCTACGAGGACTTCATGCGCGCCCACCCGCGCTACGCCGAGCTCGACGAGGTCGTCTACAAGCTCGGACTGACCCACGCCCGAAAGGCGCCCCTGCTCGCCGCGCGCGACCAGGCCGAGACCGTCCGCGCCCTCGCGACCTGGGCGAACTTCGAGCGCCGCTTCCCGCAGAGCACCCACCGGGACGAGGTCGCCCGCCAGGTCGGCAAGGCCCGCGCCCGCCTCGCCCGCAAGGAGCTGCAGATCGCGCGGTTCTACGCGCGACGCACGGCGTGGACCGCGGTGGCCGGGCGGCTCGAGGCGCTCGTGCGCGACTACCCCGACAGCCCCGACCTGCCCGAGGCCCGGGCCCGCCTCGGCGAGGCATGGCTCCGCGCCGGGCGCGCGGACCTCGCGCGCGCCATGCTCGATACGCTGCGGACGGCATCGCCGGACAGCCGCTGGACGGGACATCTCGCGGAGCTTCTCACGCTCGCTCCCGGGGCGGAGGGGGGCACCCCCTCCGCAACGCCACCCCCGGCGTCACCGTAGGCCCACGCAGGTGTTGACACGGCCAGCCCTGCCGAAGTACGGTTCGAGCGCTTCACCGCAAGGAGACCCATGACCCGCACCCTGCTCCTCCTCCCCGCCCTCTCCCTGATCGCCTGTGGCGGCGACGACGCCGCCAAGGACTCCGGCACCGAGACGGAGAGCTGCACGATCACCGTCACCACCACGCCGGCGCCGAACTCGGACGAGGCCTACTACCGCGGCAACATCGAGTTCCGCCTTTCCGCCCCCGACGAGACGGCGACGATCACCACCGACATCCCCGGCACCAAGATCGTGTCCGCGGACGGCAAGACCATCTCCTGGGACCCCACCGACGCCCTCGCGCCGAACACGGCGTACAGCGCGACCCTGAACTACTGCGGCGGCGACGTGGAGCTCAACTTCACCACCTCCGCGCTCGGCACGGCCGTCGCGGACGCAGCCTCCCTCGAGGGCAACGTGTACGCGCTGGCGCTCGCGGATGCCCGCATCGTCGAGCCTGCCGGCGTGGGCGCCGTGCTCAGCACCGTCCTCACCCAGGTCATCCTGGTGGGCGTCGACTCGGTCGGAACCGACAGCATCGCCATGATCGGGGCCGTCGCGAAGGACCGCGCCACGACGCAGGACTTCTGCAACCCGTCCATCCCCTTCCCCGCGGCCGACTTCACGAACCCGTACTTCGAGCTGCCGCAGCAGGACCTCACCCTGAACGTCATGGACCAGTCCATCACGATCCAGGCCCTCGAGATCACGGGCACCTTCGCGGACGACGGCTCGGCGTTCGGGGGCGGCACGCTCCGCGGCAACATCGACACGCGCCCGTTCGCGGCGCTCGTCAATCCCGAGAATCCCACCGACAGCGCGGTGTGCGACTTCGCGGCCGGCCTCGGCATCGAGTGCGAGCCGTGCGCCGACGGCCAGCCGTACTGCCTCACCATCGTGGCGGACCAGATCACCGCCGAGAAGACCGGCGGTCCGGCGCTCGTGCCGCTCAACGAGGAGTGTGATGCCACCGCGTGCGTGAACTACACCGCGGACAGCTTCACCGGCGTGACCGCCGGCGAGTGCCCGGCCTAGTCCACCCCCCACGGTGAACGAACGCGGCGCCACCCTTCGGGGTGGCGCTTTCGCGTGGCGCGAACGCGTCGCGTGCGGAACCGTTGGCAAACACGGCAAACAGCGGTAGGAGACGGCGTGTACCTCCTCGTCGTCAGTGCGAACCCCGACGTGCCGCGGCTGCTGGCGACGCTCGTGCCGGACCCGCGCTGGCAGATTGGTGAGGCCCGAGGCGCCCGCGAGGCGCTGCGCACGCTCGTGGAGCGCGTGCCGGACGTACTGTGCGCCGATGCGGCGCTCCCGGACGTGCGGGCGTTGCTCACCGCCACGCGCCGGGTCCCCGGCGGCGGCGAGACCCTCGTCGTGCTGCTCGGGCCGGGTGCCTCCACGCCCGCCGAGGCCGATCACGTGGTCGATGTGCACGGCGGCCTGCTGGAGATCCTCGACCTCGCGCGCGCCGAGCAGCAACGCCGCGCCGAGGGCCGGCCGCGCCCACGGCGGCGCGCGGGCGAACCCTCGGCCGAGCGCCCGACCGACCCCGGCACGGCCGCCGCCGCGACCACGCTGCCCGCCTTCGCGTCCGTGGCGCCGCCGGCTCCCGGACGTGCCGCCACCGAACCGCTGGCGGCGCCGACCGGCGCGGTGCGGCGTACGCCCACGTGGTCGCGCGAGCACGACCGCCCGACCATGCCCGGAAGCGGCGGCGACGGCCCTGCGCGCGTCACGTGGAGCCCACCGCCCGCTGCATCCGCCCCGGCCGCGCCGCAGCAACCCGACGCGGCGGCCGCCCGCAAGCGCCTCGAGATCGAGCTGCGTGCCGTGGAGCGGGCACCGGGCTCCTCCGTGCTCGCGATCCCCCGCGACAGCCCGCCGGAGGTGATCGACCGGGCCCTCGCGCGCATGCGCGAGCGCTACGAGGGGCTGCTGCGGCACGAGGACCCGACCGTGCGCGTGCTGGCGGAGCGCATGCTCGCGCGCGTCGACACGGCGGCCTCCCAGATGCACGCCGAGGCGGTCTACCTGCGCGCCCCGTCCTCCGCGCCCGTGGAGGTGGACGACGCCGAGCCCCAGGACGACCCGCGCTTCCTCGAGGGCCTGACGCTCCTCCGCGCCTCGCGCTGGGACGCCGCGGACACGTGGTTCGAGGCGAAGCGACAGGAGCACCCGAGCGAGCCCATCGTGCTCGGTGCGCTCGGGCTCGCGCGCTACCACAACCCCCGGCGCGCCCAGGCAGAACGCGAGTCCGACGGCATCTCGCTCCTCGACCTGGCGTTGCAGTTCGATCCGGATTGCGCGGACGCCCATGCGTGGCTGGCACGGGTGCTGCTCGCGCGCAACGAGCCCGCACGGGCCCGGGACCGCGCCCAGCGTGCGCTCCGGCTGGTCCCGCGGCACCCCGAGGCCCTCTCCGTCGTCAAGGACGCCGAGACGCGCCTTCCGCGCACCGCGCCGGGCTGACCCGCACGGCGCGCTACCCGGGTGCTGCCAGGTAGGCCGCCACCTCGTCGTACAGCCCCCCCTGGTTCGCGAACTCCACGTACCGCCGCGCGGTGGCGAGCCACTCGGCGGTGGTCGGGCGCGACGCGGCGCACGCCGCCTCGAGATCGGCCTGGCGGATGGGCCGCACGGCACCCATCCGCAGCGCATCCTGCAGCGCACGCTCCGCGGCCACATCGACGAGGTGGGCCAGATCAGCCCCGGAATGCCCGCGGGTGCGCGCCGCGATCGGCGCAAGGTCCAGCCCCTCGACCGGGCGGTCGCGCAGCGCGACCTCCAGCACCGCCGCGCGCCCGGGCGCGTCGGGGGGTGCCACGAACACCACGCGGTCGAAGCGGCCCGGACGACGCAGCGCGGGGTCCACGTCCCACGGGGCGTTCGTGGCCCCGAGCACGAAGACGCGCTCGTTCGCGGCGCCGACCCCGTCGAGCTCGGTGAGCAACTGGTTCACCAGGCGACGTCCCGGCCCGTGGCGGATCTGCTGCCGCGCGCCGCCGATCGCCTCGAGCTCGTCGAAGAACAGGATGCTCGGCGCCTCGTCCCGGGCGCGCTCGAAGAGCGCGTGGAGGTGCTTCTCGCTCTCGCCCAGCCACATGTCCAGGACCTGCTGGATCTCCACGGGCAGGAAGGTGGCACCGCACTCTCCCGCCGCAGCCCGCGCCAGGTGCGTCTTCCCGCACCCCGGCGGGCCGTAGAGCAGGAGCCCGCCGCCCACCTTCCGGGCATAGGCCTTGAACAGGTCCGGATGCTGCATCGGCAGCACCAGCTCCATGCGGAGCCGCTCCTTGAGCGACTCCATGCCGCCGACGTCCGCAAAGCGGACCTCGGGACGACGACGCGCCGGGGGAGGCGTTGCGGAGGGGGGCGGGCCCCCCTCCGCCCCATCGGACGGAAGCGCCACCTGCAGCCGCAGGGCACGCTCCAGCGACAGGTCCCGCAACGCGGGTTCGCGCGCCACGGCGGCATCGTGGAGCTCCCGGGCCTCGGCGCGGTGGCCGCGTCGCAACGCAAGGTGCGCGAGCGAAGCGAGTTCCTCCGGCGAAAGCGCCGCTCGCGCACGCCAGCCATGGTGGATCCGCGCCGCCTCGTCGCCGGCGTCCCGGGCGGCGGCGTGGGCGAGCACGTGCCCGTCCACGTCCTCCCCCGCCCGTGCCAGGCCGGCACGCGTCTCCGCCAGCGCCTCGTCCGCACGCCCCGCGGCGAGCAGCGCACGCGCGAGGTGAAAGCGCAGCGGCACGTTGTCGGGCGCGAACGCCAGCGCCTCGCGCAATCCGACGATGACGTCGCTCACATCCACCTCCCCGAGACGGCGCGCCGCGCCAGCGGGGGCGCCGCCGCGAGGCAAAGGAAGGACCCGCCGAGCAACAGGGCCCCCGGCGCCGCGGCGAAGCCGGCCAGCACCCCGCCGGCCAGCGCCCCCAGACCCAGCGACACCGCGCGCGAGGTGCCTGCGAGGGCCCGCACGAACCGCCAGCGGGCCGTGCCGAAGGTGCGCGCGCGGTCCAACGCGGCGTCCCGCAGCCGCGGGTCGACGGCGAGCGCGTCCAGCCACACCCCCCGCGCCTGTTCCCAGTCGCCCTGCGCCAGCCGGGCCCGTGCCAGTCCGTGCAGGGCCTCCGCGTGCCCCGGCGCGAGGCCGAGCGCGGCGCGGAAGGCACCCTCCGCCACGGCGGGCTGCTCGGCCTGCAGGCCATGCCATCCCAGCAGCACGCGCACCTCGGCGTCCCCCGGCGCGAGCGCGCAGGCCTGTGCGAACGCCGCTGCCGCCTCCGCGCGTCGCCCGAGCACGTCGGCGATCACCCCGCGCAGCCCGTGCCACGCGTACACGTCGGGCTGCAACGCGCAGGCCTCCTGCGCGTGCACGAGCGCCTCCTCGTGACGGCCCTGCGCGTGGAGGGTCGCAGCGAGATCCGCGCGCAAGCCGGGTTCTCCCGGCGCGAGCGACAACGCCTCGCGGAACGCGGCCTCGGCGTCGAAGACGCGTCCGCTCGCCCGCAGGGCACGCCCGCGCAGGCGCAGGTGCGCCACGCCCGGCGCACCGTCATCGGGCACCGTCTCCAGCAGCGCCACGGCGTCACGCGGCCGACCGAGCGCCAGCAACGCCTCCGCGCGGCGATGGTCCGGACCCGACATGCGCCTCCATCTCCATCGTAGCGCGCCGACGGCCGACGTCACCCCTCGCCGCGACGGCCCAGCACGCGCCCCACGGCAGCGAGGCCGAGCTCCGCGGCGCGTCGATCGAGCGCGTCGACGAGCCGCTCGATGGCCCCGCGAAGGCTGGGGTGCGCCAGGGAGTCGAGGGCTTCGCGCACCTCGAACCAGTGCACCGCGTCGATGCCCTCGCCGCGCGCGGGGGAGAAGGCGCATGCGCCGTCGGCGGTCTCGAGCAGGTACAGGTAGATCGTCTTGAGCCGTGGCGCGCCGTCGGGCGTGGAGAAGCCGTAGCGCACCGTGCCGACGGTGCCGGTGACCGCCACCTCGGCGGCGATCCCCATCTCCTCGCGCACCTCCCGCGCCGCCGCCATCTCGGGGCTCTCGCCGGGCTCGAGCTTGCCCTTGGCGACCTCCCACGTCCCGCCGCCCCGGCGCTGCACGCGGATGAGCGCGATGCGCGGCGCACCGGAGGACCAGTCCACGAGGAACCCGCCCGCGCTGGCCTGCTCCGCGAAGCCCTCGCGGAGGTTCATCACGTGCCGGATCGGGATGGACTCCGCCGCGTAGTGCCCGGAGCGGGTCCGCTCGATTCGGACGCCCTCCCGACGGGCGCGGGCGGCGTCGATGTACAGCACCATCGGCTCGTCCCAGGATCGGTGCGCCACGCGCCAGGCATGCGCCTCGAGGCGAGAGAGGTGGATGGGTCCCCCACCCGCATGCGCGAGGGCCCCGCGCTGGCGCACCTGCGCCACGCGCTCCGCCGTGGTCGCGTGGTACACGATGTCCGGACCGGACGGCGCGTGTCCGCGGGGACCCCGACGTGCATGGGGCGCTGTTCCTGGGGCGGGGGGCCCACCCCCCGCAACGCCCCCGGCACGACGTTCCGGATCCCGCGGACGGGTCGCGAGACGCACGCGTCCGTCCTCGACCTCCAGCGCCTCCTCCCCGCCGCGTGACGCGAGGGCCACGGCCGCCGCCACCTCCGGCTCCGCGGGACGGCCGCCCACCCGTGACGCCACGAGTTCGGGCAGCGCGGAGAGGGCCACCCATCCGCCCGGTTCACGCACGCGCGCGGTCTCGGGCGCATGCAGCGCCGCCAGCAGCGCGCGACGCAGCCGGGCGGGATCGTGGCGAGGCACCCTCTCCTCCCCTACTGCGGCGGGTCGACGAGATGGCGCCACATGGGCTCGACGCGCTCCGCCGCGATCGCCACGTGGGAGCAGAACCACGCCCAGCGGCCCAGGCGGTCCGCGGGCGGCGGATCGCTGGGGAGCTCGACGGCGTGCGTGCCGTGATTCGTGAAGCGCCCACCGAGGAACCGGTAGGTGTCCAGCAGCGTGGCGTGCGCGCCCGAGCTGCCCTGCGTGGCCGCGAGGGCCCGCGGAAGCCCCACCGCCACGGCGTCCGCGGCCGGGGTGAGCAGGGGCAGCATGCCCTGCTGGGGGAGGAGCGACAGGTGCGACCCCAGCTCCTCGAGCGCCGACAGCAGCGCCACGTCCCCGGTCTCCGCCGCGAGCGCGCGCTCGGCGGACACCCATGCCGCGGCGGCCTCCCGGACCTGCGGATGCAGCCGCCCGAGGGCACCGGTCAGGTCGGGCACCGGGGCGTCGTCATCCGGCATCTCCGGCGAGAGGAACGAGGTGACCGGGGTGCCGCGATCGCCCGACATGGCCCGCCCGGCGCGCAGCGCCATGGCGAGCCGCACCAGCGGCGGCACCGGCGCCCCGAACGCCAGATCCAGCACCGCGGGTTCCGGCGCGCAGCCCAGCGTGCCCATCAGCCGAAGGAACTGGCGCACGTGATGCCGCACCGGCACCCGCGCGTCGGCACGCAGCGCCTGCACCGCGCGGGTCGCCGGATGGTGCCCGCTGCCCGTGCGGTCCACGAAGAACCACCCCTCCCGCCCGTCGGGCGAGAGGGAAACGGCCACCGGCTCCGTCGCCGGACCCGGCACGACGACCAGGGCACCGCTGCCGAGCTCACGGCCCACGCCGCACCCCGCGACCGCGGCGCTGTGCAGGATGGCGGGGCCCTCGACCACGCCGATCTCGACGGGATCGCCCAGGATCTCGACACGGATGCGCTGCCCGAAGGTGCGGGCGCGGGAGAGCAGCAGGATCCCCGCGGCCATCGTCGCGGGGCTGCTGCCACGAAGGAGGACGTGCATGTTCAGCCCTTATCCTCCGCCGCGTCCGCGCGACGCAGCAGGTGACGCATCATCTCGGACGGCCCGAACCACCACGCGCCGCTGCCGAGGACCACCATGCCAGCCGCGAGCGGTGCCACGTAGCGGTACACCAGCGCGGTGCCGCACACGCCCGCGACCGCCGCGACCCACGCGGCCACCGCGAGCGATCGCGGCGCGATCCAGCCCTCCGCGACCAGGGCCGCGTCGGCCTCGTCGGTGAGCCCCTCGCGCCACCGCGTGAACCGGGCGAGGCGGAAGGCCAGCACGCACCCGCACGCGAGCAGGCCGCCGGTCAGGAACGCCCCGAGCAGCGTGAGCGCACGCGGCAGGCCTGGCGCCGCGTAGAGGAACGCCACGGCCGTCCCCACGACCGCCGCGGCGGCGAGGCAGACCCCCGCGCGCACGCCGAGCACCCGCTCCCAACGCGCCAGCGGGCTGCGAACCTCGACGCCGAGCGCGGGCCCCGCCGCCCGGGTGCGTGCGTCGCCGCGGCCCGTCACGTACACGATCTCCTCCGGGTGGACGAGGACCGTCAGGAACGCGCGGGCGGACGCGCCCTCGGGCAGCCAGTGGAGCACCTCGGCCCGCCGTGCGTCGGATGTCACGCGGCGACCCGCCACGCCCCGGCCGCGCACGCGTACGCTCCACCCGCCCTCGGGATCGTCGGCCCGAAGCTCCACGGCGGTGGAGCGCGCGAGGGCCGCCACCAGGGGCGCCCGGGTCGTCACGAGCACGGAGAAACGCCCCTGCAAGGGGGCCACCGCCACCGGACCGGCCACCTCCCCGTCGGCCGTGCGCACGGCGAGCAGCACGCCCGAGGCCGTGGCGAGCTGCCGCTCCACCGCGTCGGGGAGGACCGCGGGCACGGGCTTCAGCGCGCCAGCGCGAGGTCGACGCTCTCGCCGTCCAACTCGAACGCGAGACGCTCGGCCGGCTCCGGGGCCGCGCCGTCCTCCAGCGCCACGCAGGCCTGCTCCGCGATCGCCTTCCCGTGGCGCGCCAGCGCCCGCACGGTGCGCGTGCCACCGCCGACCCAGGCGCGGGCGGGCTCGCCATACGCCAGTCCGACCTGCTTTCGGAGGCCCTGCAGGCGTGCGGCGACCTCGCGCGCGAGTCCCTCCTCGCGCAGATCCTCGTCGAGCGCGGCGTGCAGCGCCACCACCGCGGCCGCCGATCCGCCCGCCTGGAAGCCCTCGCGGGGCGACACCTCGGTGAGCACGTCGGCGCCGGTCAGCACGTGGCCCGCGACCTCCAGGCCACCGGCGGCGATCCGCGCGCGCACCACGTCGCCGGGCAACTGCCCGAGTGCGGCCGCGACGGCCTTCATGTCCTTGCCGAGGCGCGCGCCGAGTGCCTTGTAGTCGGGCTTCACGCGGAACTGCACGAACGCGGTGGCGTCCTGCGAGAACCGGACGTCCCGGACGTTCAGCTCATCCCGCAGCAGCCCGGCGAGCGCCTGGACCCCCGGCACACGGGCGGAATCCGCGAGCACGATCTCGGCCGCGGCGAGCGGTTGCCGCACGCGCACCCCCACGTTGGCGCGGGCGGCGAGACCCAGCGACGCGAGCTCCCGCACCAGCGCCATGTCCCGCGCCAGCTCCGGGGCGCGGCGGCACGGGTCGGTCTCCGGCCAGGTCCACAGATGCACGCTCTCCGGCGCACCGGCCGGCGCGAGCGAGCGGTGCATCGACTCGGCCATGAACGGCACGAACGGCGCGACCAGGCGCGAGAGCGTGACGAGCACATGGTACAGCGTGTCCCGCGCGGCGGCACCGTCCGCGCCCGGGTCGTCGAAGCGCTCGCGGCTGCGGCGCAGCCACCAGTTCGACAGCGCATCGACATGGTCCTGGATGGCGCGCGCCGGCTCGAACACGAGGAACCGGTCCAGGCCGTCGGTGACCTGCTCCACGAGCACGTCCAGCTCGTGCAGGATCCATCGATCCAGCGGGTGATCCCCCGCGGGCGCGGACGGCGTCCACGCGTCGCCCGCGTTGAGCGCCAGGAACTGGTGGACGTTCCTCAGACGGAACAGGAACTCCCGCTGCCCCTCGAGAATCGCCTTGAGCGAGATGCGCGTGTTGTTCCACGGCGGGTTGCTCGCGTAGAACAGCCATCGGAAGGCGTCCGCGCCCGGCGGCGCGAAGGGCGGCCGCAGCGTCCACGCCTCGCCGAGCCGCGCCAGGTCGTCGGGATGGACGTGCACGGTGTCCTTGCCCTTGACCGGCCGAGCCACGACCTCGAGCGGCGTGCCGTCCTGCGCGGTGAGCCGCTCGGCGGGGTCCAGGCCGAGGCTGCGGACCTGCGCGGGCTTGAATCCAACCTGTCCGGGCGCCAGCGTGTCGTCCGCCACCGCGCGCACCTTCATCCATCCCTTGAGCACGAGGTCCGGAGACGTGTAGTTCCCCTTGGACTTGCTCTCCTTGCGGCCCTCGCTGTCGCACACGTGCCCGAGCACGATCACGTTGCGGTACGGCCGCGGGAACCCGCGGGGCGCCAGCCCGTGGCGCGTGCAGGTCTCGTCGTCGAAGAGCAGCGTCGAGATCATGAGCAGCGCGTAGAACCAGCCACGCGTCTGGTCGACGGCCTCGCTGATGAAGTCCGCGGGGAAGCTCCGCGCGAAGTCCTCCTGGCCGCGGTGGGGCCAGCCCCACTGCGCGAAGGGCATGCAGCCGCTGTCGAACCAGCAGTCGATGACCTCCGGCACGCGGTGCATCGTGCCGGTGGCGCAGGAATCGCACGGGAACGTGACGCGGTCGATCCAGGGACGGTGGACCTGCAGGTCCGGCTCCACCGACGGGTCGAACGCGTCCGGGTTGCGCCGCAGGATCTCCGCGGCGCCCGCCGGAGCCGCGCGATGCCCGCACGACGCGCACGTCCAGATGTTGAGCGGCGTGCCCCAGAAGCGCTCGCGGGAGAGCGCCCAGTCGACGTTGTTGCGCAGGAAGTCGCCGAAACGCCCGTCGCGGATGGTCTCGGGAAGCCAGCGCACCGCCTGGTTGTTCGCGAGCGCGGCGTCCTTGAGCGCGGTGGTGCGGATGAACCACGCGGGTCGCGCGTACTGGATCAGCGGATCGGCGTCCGCGCGCGGACAGAACGGGTACTCGTGCCGCACGGTCTCGGCGCGGTGGAGCGCCCCGGCTTCGCGCAGCAGCCGAACGATGTCCTTGTCCGCGTCCTTGCAGAACCGCCCGCGGAACGGCCCGACCGTGAAACATCCGTCCCCGCCCACGAGCTGCAGGAACCCGAGCCCATGGGCCTTGCGGACCTGGAAATCCTCCTCGCCGAACGCCGGCGCGGTGTGCACGATGCCGGTGCCTGCGCCCAGCGTGACATGGGCGCCCGGCACGACGACGAACCGCTCCCCGGCCTCCAGCTGCGCGCGCTGGCGCGCCGCCTCGGCCGCACCGTCGCCGGTCTCCCCGGAAAGCCAGTCCAGGACCGGCGCGTAGCGCCATCCGACCAGGTCCGCGCCGCGCAGGGTCGCCACGACCTCGCCGCCCTCGACCTGCGCGCGCAGGCCCTCGGCCACCACGAGCGTCTCCCCGTCCTTCTCGACGAGGACGTAGTCCAGCTCGGGGTTCACCGCGAGCGCCACGTTGCTCGGAAGCGTCCACGGAGTCGTCGTCCACGCGAGCAGGTACGTCGCCGGTCGGTCGAGCACGCGGAAGCGCACGGTCACGCTCGGATCGTCCACCGTGCGGTACCCCTCGCCCACCTCGCCGGAGGACAGCGCGGTGCCGCCCTGCGGCCACCACCACACGACCTTGTAGTCCTGGTAGAGCAGGCCGCGGCGGAAGAGCTCCGAGAGCGCCCACCACACGCTCTCCACGTAGCTGCGGTGGTAGGTCACGTAGGCGTCGTCGAGGTCGGCCCAGAAGCCGACGCGCTCGGTCAGCTCCTCCCATTCCTTCGTGTAGCGGAACACGCTGCCGATGCAGGCGCGCGCAAACGGTTCGAGGCCGTGCGCCTCGATGGCGGCCTTGCCGTGGATTCCGAGCTCCTTCTCGACCTCGACCTCGACCGGCAGGCCATGGGTGTCCCAGCCCGCCTTGCGCGGCACGTGGTACCCGCGCATCGTGCGGTAGCGCGGGAACAGATCCTTGATCACGCGCGTGAGCACGTGGCCGTTGTGCGGCATGCCGTTGGCGGTCGGCGGCCCCTCGTAGAACACGAAGGTCGGGGCGCCCTCCCGCGCCTTCAGGCTGCGCGCGAACACGTCCCGGTCCTTCCAGAACCGCGCGACCTCCGCCTCGAGTTCGGGTGGATTCCTCAGCTCGGTGAACCGCGTGCGCATCGCTTTGGCCTCCCGACGCTGGGGCGGAGGGGGGCACCCCCTCCGCAACGCCTCCCCCGCGCCGCGCGCGCGCCTTATCGCAGGGAGCTGAATAAGGCATGGCCGAGGCGCGTCCGTGCGACGTGCCCCCCCGCGCGCCCCCGGAGTCGGAATGCTCTTCCCGCTGCTGACGAGCCTCGTCGCGCCCGTGCTCGCGGCCTCGCCGGCCGCCCGCGCCGACGCCAAGCCCATCGCCCCCGTGGATGCGCGCTTCGCCCTCGCCCTCTGGTGCGACCCGACGTGCCCGGACACGGTCTTCGACACGCTGGACGCCGCGCTGGCGAACGTGGCGGCCGTGGACGGGCTTCCCGAGCGCGTGGCCCGGCCGTCCCGCGTGATGGGGCTCGCAGGCCCGGAGTTCGGCGTGCACGACGCCGCGTTCCTGGCGGCGCACGGCGTCGGGGTGGACCGTCCCGAGGCCCTCGGCGCCGCGCGGCAGGTGGTGCTCGCGTGGTTCGCCGCACCCGCCGGCCAGGCGCGGACGACCCTCGCGGCGGCGCACGCGGCCTTCGCGCGCGCGGCGGACACCGCGCACGGGTGGGTCGAGGATCTCGACACCCAGCGCGTCTACGGCTCCGCCGCCTGGCGCGCGCTGGAACCCGAGGGCCCCCGGGAGCCGTGGTTCGTCGTGGACGACGGCCCCGGCGAGGGCGACGCCCGGCGCCTCGTGACCCGCGGCCTGCGGCGCTTCGGCGAGGTGGAGCTGGTCGTGGACGCCGTCGCGCCGGACGCCACGGCCGACACCGCCGCCATGCTCGTCGCGCTCGCGGAAACGGGCGCCTCGCGGCCCGCGGGCACGTACCGTCTCGACGGCCCCGTGGTGCGCGGTGTCGCCACGCTCACCCGGGCAGAGGCGCGCGAGGGTGACCCCGAGGATCCGCTGGCGGCCGTGGCGTTCCAGGGAACCGTGTCGCTCCCTGCGGAGCCCTCCGCGCCCCCCGACCCCGCGGGGGAGGCGTTGCGGAGGGGGGACCCCCCTCCGCCCCAGGATCCAGCTCCGAAGGACCTCGCGGAGGCCCGCGCCCAGGCGCGCGCCGCGCTGGCAGGCCCGGTCCGGGAGGCCTTCGCGCGGGGGCTGTCCCCCGGCGGTCGACTGCTGGTGAAGGCCCCGTTCCCGACGCGCCGCAACGGCCGGGAGTACATGTGGGTCGCGGTGGCCCGCTGGGACGGCGACACCCTCGAGGGAACGCTCGTCAACACGCCGTGGGACGTGCCTGGGCTCGCGCGCGGGGACACCGTCCGCGTCGCGCTCGGTGACACCTTCGACTACCTGCTGGAGAACCCGGACGGCTCCCGCAGCGGCAACGGCACCGCGGCGTTCCTGCGCTGATGGACCCGGGCTACGCGGCGGAATGGGCGCGGGCGTTCGCGCTCACGCTGTCGCTGGAGCTCCCGGTCGCGGCGTGGATGCTCCGGCACGGCCCCTCCCCGGGCCGCCGGCTGTCGCTGGCGGTGCTCGCCTCGAGCCTCACGCACCCGCTGCTCTGGTTCGCCTGGCACCCCCACGTGCACCCGTGGGGCCTCGCCGTCGTGACCGGCGAGGCGCTGGTGGTCGCTGCGGAGGCCCTCGTGTACCGCACGGCCACCGACGCGCGCACGGCGTGGCGGACCTCGCTGGCCGCGAACGCCGTGAGCCTCGGCGTGGGCTGGCCGCTGCGCGCCGCGTTGCAGACGGCCGGCCTATGGGGCTGAGGACCCGCGGCCGGGCACCTGCGCCGGATCGGCCACGAGCACCCAGCCGCCGCGCGCCGCGCGCACCTCTCCGCCCGTGACCGTGCCCGCCCGCGCCACCGCCCAGGCCACGTCACCCGCCGGAATCCGCTCGCCCACGCTGTCGGCGGTCACCACCCGCGGGCGCGTCGCCGCCAGCGCGGCGATCTCGTCGGGCACCCACAGCACGTCGGCGCGTGGCACCCCGGCCAGCAGGGCCCACGCGGGGTGCTCCTCCGCCACGGGGACCCGCACGGCCACGCGCGCCACCGTGTCCTTCCACGCCCACGCGCGCGCTCCCGACCATGCCAGTGCCGCGGCCGCGATCCACGGCGCGGCGCGTGGAAACCGGGAGAGGACCCGCGCCAGGCCCACGACCCCGCCCACCGTGCACGCCGCGACGAGCGGCGCGAAGTGATGCACCCACGGCGAGGCGACGCCCCCGGTGGCGGTGGGTGCCAACGCGTGGAACACCACCGTCGGGAGCGCCGCGACCCATGCCTCCGGGGCGAGCAGGAGCCACGGCAGCGACGCGTCCGCCCACTGCAGGAAGAACGCGGGGTCCACCCACGAGAACCCCTCCACCGCGATGCGCCCGGGCAGGGCGCGCAGGCCGTCCCGCCACAGGAACGCGACCTGATCCACCAGCGGATTCGGGTAGGGCGGCGGCCCGAGTGCCGTCCAGGCCGCCGCCACCGCAGCGGACACGCCGAGCCCCGCGAGCGCGCGGCGCGCGCCGCCGACCGCCGCGACGAGGGGCACCAGCACGAGTGCCTCCTCCCGGGTGAGCGCGCAGGCCACGGCCGCGGCGACGAAGCCCGGCCACCCCGCGTGCCGCGCCGCCGCCGCCAGCCACAGCGACGCCGGAATCACCAGCACGAGGTCCTGGTAGTCGGCCAGCGCCTGGATGGTGACCCCGGCGGAGGCCAGCACCAGCACGCTGCATGCCAGCGCACCGGCGACCCGGGCCTCCCGCCAGCCGAGCCAGGCCGCGCCGAGCGCGCCCAGTCCCACGAGCGCGACCTGCACGCGCGCGAGCGCCCAGGGTGCCTCGAAGCCGCCGGCGAACCACGCGACGAGCGGCCACCATCCCGCGTAGTGCCCACCCCAGCGCCAGTCCTCGGCATAGCCATGGTGGAGGGTCTGCGTCCACGCGCCCGCGTGCCGCCAGTTCCACGCGAGCTGCACGAAGGTCCCGTAGGCCAACGAACCGAGGGGCGCGCCGGCGCGGGACTGCCACGCCGTCACCTGCCAAAGCTGCGCCACCCACGCGAGGACGGCCACGACGACGCCCGCCAGCGCCAACCCCCGCCGCGGACGCGTGTCGTCCATGGGGCGGAGGGGGGCATCCTCCTCCGGGAGGGCCTCAGGCTGCATCGGCCGGCCGGGCGGTGTAGGTGCGCCCCTTCCACGCCACGCGCCCCGTGCGGGAGCGACGCGCGGAATCCACCACCAGCCCGACGAGCAGCAGCGCGCCGACAGGCTGGAACACCCCGAACCGGACGTCCTGGCCGAAGATGCGGTCCAGCCAGAGTCGCACGGCCTGCGACACCGCCACGAGCGCGCCGCCCCACGCGAGCCACACGGTGTTTCCCGTCGCCGCGCCGGCCAGCAGGGCCACCCACATCGCCACGAACCAGTAGAGCAGCAGGGCGCTCAGGACTCCCACGCGGCCCAGGCGGTACCCCATGCCGGCGTAGAGGTTCTTCGTCCACCCGAGCCACAGCTCCCGGAAGCTGGTGTACATCCGGCAGGAGAACAGCGCGCGCAGGAAAAACACCCGCACCTGGAACCCGCCCGCGCGGAAGGCACGCGCCAGGCCCACGTCATCGAGGATGTCCGCGCGCACGGCGCCGTGTCCGCCGACCGCCTCGTAGGCCTCCCGGCGCACGAGGATGAGCTGCCCGTTCGCGATCACCTTGTCCGGCGAGTCGGACCGGTTGACCGCGTCGAGGTCGTTGCCCGCCAGGATGAGACCGCCGACCGCCGGCTGGATGATCCGCTCCCAGAAGCCCACCATCTCGAGGCGGCCGAACCCGCTCAGGAAGTCCAGCGAGTCGCGCATCGCCCGCGCGTGCACCCGCGCCAGGCACGCCGGATGCACCCGGACGTCCGCGTCCACGAAGACCAGCCAGTCCGCCCCGAGGTCCCGCGTCGCGCGCTGGAGGGCCCACGGCTTGCCCTTCCAGCCTTCCGGCAGCGGCCCCGCATCCCCCCGCAGCACGCGGGCCCCCGCCGCCTCGGCGAGCCCGGCCGTACCGTCGGTCGAGCCGTCGTCGAACACCACGACATGCAGATCGGGATGGTCCGACGCACGCAGGGCGGCCACGCAGGCCGCGATGTTGGCGGCCTCGTCGCGGGCGGGGACGACCGCCACCAGCCGCGGGAGCGCGACGTCGACGGACTCCTCGGGCCCGATCGTCCACGCAGGGGTCGCGCGGGTACGCCGCACGCGCGCCGCGACGCCCAGCCAGAACAGCAGGATTCCCCCGAAGAACAGGTGCGTCCCGATCACGACTCCTCCCCGCGCACGAACGCATCCCAGCGCGGAGACTCCCACACGACGGGATCCTTGACCTGCGCCTCGGGCGCGCCCGCGCGCACTCGGGCCCCCTTCCACGCCGCGAACGCTCCGGCGGGCACGCGCACCACCTCCGGCGTCCCCAACCGATCCGTCTCCCGCTTTGCGTCGTACTCGACGTTTCCGTCCCGCAGCGCGCGGTCCAGCACGGCCGCGGCGCGCGCCACGTCGACGTCCCCCTCGACCGCCACGCGCACCCAGGGCCGCTCCGCCCAGCCGAGGCTGCATACGAACCCCGCGACCGCGGGCATGGCGACGCGGACCGCCGCCACCAGCTGATCCTCGGTGAGCTTCTCGCCGGTGGCGTTGAGCACGTTCCCCGCACGACGCACGAACGCGAGGCGCGGCGCACGCCCGCACCAGCCCGTCACCCGCACGACGTCGCCCATGTCGTAGCGGAGCAGCCCGGCCTCGGTGGTGACCACGAGGCGGTAGGTGCGCCCCTCCTCGACCTCCCACGCCCAGCGCGCGTGACCGTCGTCGTCCAGGAACTCCAGCAGGTGGCCGCCGAGCCAGGCCACCGGACCGTCGTCGTCCACCGGCACGGCGAAGCTGCCCTCGCTCGCGTTGACTCCGGCCTCGCGCACGGGCACGTCCGCGCCCAGCGCCTCCGGGAGCCGGGACAGGAAGAACGACGCCGAACCGCCCTTCCAGCAGCTCACGCGGCACAAGTCCCACACGGCCGCCGGGCGTGGCACCGACGGCAGCCGCGCGCGGGGGAACCGCCCCGGCCACGCACCGAGCGCGCGGCGCTCCGACGCGGTCAACCCCGCCGCCGGCCCGTGGCGGAGCGTTCCCTCTGCGCAATCGGCCGACAGCGCGTCCCACCACCGCGCCATGTGGCGGCAATAGGCGAGGATCGTGGAGGGGTTCGCCGTCGTCCAGCTGCGGACGGGCGCCGCCAGCGCGTGGCGCAGGATCGCGTAGGCCCGAAGGTCGGGATCGGCGACCCCGTAGACGGCGTACGGCACCGGCGCCCGCAGGCGCACCCACCACGGCTGGGCCAGGAACATGCGCCCGGTGTTGGCGCCGACCGGCAGGCCGCCCGGGGACGTCCCGTGCACCGCCGGACTGACGATCGAGAGGGCGCGCCCACCCGCCAGGCGCCCGTCGTCGCGCAGCATGCCGAGGATCCACAGTGACTGGGCCTCCCCCACCGAACGCGCCCACGCGTCCGTCACCGGAAGCCATTTCGGCCGCCCGGTCGTACCGCTCGTCTCCAGGAGCATGCGCACCGGGTCCCGGGTCATCACGCCCGGCTCCCCCGCCGCGACCCGATCGAGCCAGTCGCTCCATCCTGCGTGGGGGCGCACCGGCACCGCGTCCCGGAACGCCGCGAGGCCCATGGACGGGTCGAGCCCGTGCGCCCGACCGACCACGGTTCCGGTGACCTGCCCGAGCACCGCCGACAGGCGGGTCGCCTGGATCTCCTCCGGCCTGGCACATGCCGAGTCGAAGGACTGCACGACGCGCGCGTGGACGCCGCGCAGCAGGCGATAGGGTCCGTGGCCGTCGGGCGGGAACGTCACCCATCCCTCCTATCGCGTTGGCACGACGCCGCGGCGTCCGATATCCTGCCGCGATTCAGCCCCTCCCTCCCAACCCACTCCCCGGCGAGCCATGAAGACGGGTGACATCGTACGCGACGGCCAGGGCCGCACCTATCGGGTCGAACAGGCCCTCGGCCGCGGTGCGTGGGGTCGGTGCTGGGGCGTGCGCCGGGAGTCCGACGACGCGGCACTCGTGCTGAAGGTGGCGCTCGGCCCGGAGGATCTCCGCGCCGAGGCACCGGCGGCGCTCGCCGCGCTGTCGCGCGAGGCGGTCCTCGAGCAGGCGCGGCTCTACGAGACCACGCAATCGACGTTCCTGCCGCGCGTCCAGGACCGCGTCAGCCTGCCGGACGGCAGGCCCGGCTACCTCGTCCCCCGGTACGCCACGTCCCTCGAACGCAAGCTCGTGGAAGGCATGTCCTTCGGTGCGCTCGTGGACGTGCTGCTGCAGGTCGTGCGGCTGATCCGCCAGCTCGAGGCCGTCGGCGGCGCCGTGTCCGGCGTACACGGCGGGCTGCGGCCCGGCGACA
Source organism: Pseudomonadota bacterium (assembly GCA_039800105.1). Classification (GTDB taxonomy): domain Bacteria; phylum Myxococcota_A; class UBA796; order UBA796; family SXON01; genus CAMAXZ01. Next base: position 13,023 of record JBDLRI010000075.1, on the reverse strand, counting down.
TCCTGTTCAACGAGCGCGCCGAGATCGTCCTCACCGACGTCGCCACCCCCGCCGCGCGCCGTGTGCTCGCGCTGACCGGCAAGGGCGACGAGACCTCCCCCTGGTTGCCGCCGGAGCTGGCGGGTGCGTCGGAGGGGGCCTGGACCCCCACGGCCGACACGTGGGCCCTCTCGGTCATGCTGTGGCGCACCGTGGTCGGCGGGGAGCCGGTCGTGCCGAGGGGCGGCCTCGACAAGACCGCGCAGGTGGCGACGAAGGATCGCCTGCTGGAGCGCATGAAGCTCGAGGAGAGCAATCCTCGCTTCCACACGCGACTCGCCGAGCGCACCTCCGTCCTGCTGGGACGCGCCCTCTCGCGCGACACCATGCCGTCTCCGCCGTATCGGTTCCATCGGCTGGAGGAGTTCCACGCCCGCCTCGACGAGATCCTCACGCTCGTGCGTCCCCGGGTGACGCAGGTCGGCAAGATCATGCTGGACCGCGGTGCCCAGAAGCCATGGTTCACGACCGACGAGTCCGTGTCGTTCTCGTCCACCGTGGCCTGCACGCCCGGCGTGGAAGCCCAGGACGAGGTCGGCGTCGGCATCATCGTCGTCGAGATCGACCGCGACCAGCGCGTGAAGGACCTCGACCTCGGGTACACCGTCGAGAAGCATCCTTCCGGGCGGTACCGCTTCGCCTTCCAGGTCGGCGCGATGCCGCCGGGACGCTACCGGGCCCGCGCGGCCTTCGCCGTGCGGGAATCCCCCGAGCCTCCCGCCACGGCGGACGTGGAGTTCACGGTGCGCGCTGCGCCCGGATGGGTGCCTCGCCCCGACGCGACCCCGGGGAGTGCCGCGCTGCTCATGCACCCGTCCGCCGCGGAGACCCGCGTGGACGAGCGCACGAGCGGTGCAGGGTTCCCCCGGCCGTCGGACGTCCCCGCGCCGCCGCCCGAACCCACCGTTCCCGACGTCACCGAGCCCGAGCCCGCACCGGAGCCGTCCAACGTGACGCGCATCCCGCCGCAGCCCCCGCCGTTCGTGGTCGACCGCGAGCGGGACAGCGCCCCGGGCGGCGGTGTGACCCAGGTGCCCGTCGATGCACCCGCGCGTCGGGTGGTGCCGGTCGACCGTTCCACCGGTCCGGGCCGCGCCGAGGCCCACCCGCGCTTCGCGGATGCGCCCGGCGGCCCCTCCCACTCCGGGCCGCGGCCCGCGTTCGGACGGGATGGCGATCCGCCCACCGGGTCCGGCCCGCGACCCGTCCCGGCCGGCCCGCGCCCGGAGGCCCCCTCCGCGCCGGCCGCCGCACCCGCACCCGCACCCGCACCCGCACCCGTCCCTGAGCCCGCGCCGACGGCGCGGGAAGCCGAACCGGAAGCGGAGCCCACCGCGGACATTGCTGCGGAGCCGACGGCGCCCATGGCGGGCCGGGTGAACGTACGGCCCGGTACTCCCGTGCGCGAAGGCGCGGACGGCGCGGTGGAGGCCGCCTCGCGCCCGGGCGCGCCACGACGTCCCGAGCTCGAGCTGGATCCGCCGGCGCGTTCCCGCGCCGCGTCCTGGTCAGCCGCACCACTGCGCGCTGCCGAGCGCGATCTGGAAGCGGACGAGGCCCCGCTGGTGCAGCTCGAGGACGACGACACGATCCCGGCGTCGACCTGGAGCCGCATGCTCGAGCAGTTCCGCACCGACCCCTACCTCGCCGTGATGGGCGGGATCGGGATCTTCATCGTCTCCCTCCTGGCCATTCTCCTGCTGATGAGGAATTAGCCGACCATGCGTTTCGACTTCTCCCAGGACTCCCTCGCGACCGTGACCGCAGACCTCCTCGTGGTGGGCGTGCCCCAGGGCCGCCTCGACGACGCCATCGCCGGACTGGGCGCCTTCGCGGACGACGTGCGTGGTGTCGCGCGCGCCGAGGACTTCACCGGCAAGCCGGGCAGCTCGCTGGCGGTGCACACCTTCGGGCGCATCGCCGCAGCGCGGCTGCTGCTCGTGGGGATCGGACCCGGCGCGCCGGCCGACCTGCGCAGCGCCTCCGGCACCGCGGGCTTCCAGGCGCGGCTGAAGGGCCACAAGGCCGTCGCGCTGGCCTTCCCCACCGCGACGCTGGACGCGGGGTCCGTCGTCGCGGGTGCCGAGGCCTTCGCCGAGGGCAACTACCGCTTCGACAAGTACAAGGCCGAGAGCGCACGCAAGGCCGCCGCCGAGTCCCTCGCCTTCGTCGGCGTCACGGCCGATCCCGCCGCCCTCGCGCGCGCCGAGGCGATGATCGCCGGCCAGACGCTGGCGCGCGACCTCGTCAACGAGCCGGCGGCGGAGGTCTACCCCGAGTCCCTCGCGAAGGTGGCGCAAGGCCTCGCGAGCGACCGCGTCAGCGTCACGGTCCTCGACTTCGACGCCATCAAGGCCAAGGGCATGGGTGGCATCGTCGGCGTCGGTCAGGGCTCGGCGCGCACCCCGCGCTTCGTCCACATGACCTACACGCCAGCCGGCGCGCAGACCGGCCACATCGCGCTCGTCGGCAAGGGTGTCACCTTCGACTCGGGGGGCCTGTCCCTCAAGCCCTCCGACTCCATGCAGACGATGCGCTGCGACATGGCCGGCGCCGCGGCCGTCATCGGCGCCATGAAGACCATCTCCATGCTGCAGCCCGGCGTGCGCGTGGACGTGATCTTCGGCGCCGTCGAGAACATGGTGAACGGCGACAGCTACAAGCTCGGCGACATCCTGAAGATGTACAACGGCAAGCGCGTCGAGATCCACAACACCGATGCCGAAGGCCGCCTCGTGCTGGCGGACTGCCTCCACTACGCCAGCGAGCTCAAGCCCGACGCCATCGTCGACCTCGCCACGCTGACCGGCGCCGCCGTCATCGCGCTCGGGGACTGGTACACCGCGCTCTACACGCGCTCCGACGCGCTCGCCGCCACGCTCCTCGGCCACGCCCAGGACGCCGGCGAGGCCGCCTGGCGCATGCCGCTCGTGGACCTGTACAAGGACAAGCTCAAGGCCGAATGGGGCGACATGAAGAACGTGGGGAGCCGCGCGGGCGGCAGCATCACGGCGGCGCTGTTCCTCTCGGAGTTCGTCTCCGTCGAGAACTGGGCACACCTCGACATTGCCGGCCCGGCCTTCCTCGACAGCCCCCTCATGCACTACGCGGCGGGTGGGACCGGCACGATGGTCCGCACCCTGGCCCGATGGGCCGAGACCTACCAGCGCTGACCGACCTGCTTCCTGGGGCGGGGGGACATCCCCCTCTCGGCCGCCGCCGGGCGCCGGCCTCCGGGGGCGGGGTCCGGCGCTCGCCGAGTCCGGCTCGGCTCCGCCTGCGGCGGACGCGTCCTCCCGCGCCGCGGCTCAGTCGCGCTCGTACACCGCCATGACGCCCTGGATGTTGCAGGACAGCACGGTGCCGTCCCATTCGCAGCCGACCATGCGGTAGAAGTTCTCGCCCTCCATGTTCAGGAGGTAGCGGTCGTTGCCCAGCTCCCCGAGGAACCCTTCGCCCTCGAAGGACTCCGGGTCCTGTTCCCGGCCCTGGAAGACGCACGCGCGGGAGAGCGTCCACGCGATCCCGTAGTCGTCGGCGACGTCCATGTCCCCGGTGTTGGTGCAGCTGAGGTTGCCCGAAGGCTCCTCCTCGAGGGGGCGCATCGTCCAGGAACCCGCCATGGACTCGGGGGCGCATCCGGCGAGCGCCAGCACGAACGGAAGGACGATGATGCGCGTCACGACAGGCTCCTCTGCAACGCCGACCCCTAGCCCGCCGGCGCGTCGCCGACACCCCCGGACGCGCGCCGACCCTTGCCCACGAGGAAGAACTCCACGCTGCGGTCCCGGGTGGCGTCCGGCTTGATGCGCTTCACGTCACGGAACGTGGCGCGTACGCGTTCGACGTAGGCGGGCGCGTCCTCGCCGTCGAACACCTTCACCACGAACGCCCCGGGACCCGCGGGGTCCAGGAGCGCGCACGCCACCTCGAGCGCGCGGTCCGCGAGGGCGATCTGCCGGGCGTGGTCCACGAAGCGGTTGCCGGAGGTGTTGGGCGCCATGTCGCTCACCACGAGGTCCGCGGGACCGCCGAGCGCCGTCCGCAGGTCCTCCATCGGCACCTCCAGCGCGCTCGCCACGATCCATCGTCCGCCGGACAGCTCCGGGGCGCGCAGGTCGACGCCCACGACGTCCATCCCCCGCTCGAGCAGCCACCGGCTCCAGGAGCCGGGGTAGCAACCCAGGTCCAGCACCCGCCCGCCGCGGCGCGGAAGGATCCGGTGCCGGGTCTCGATCTCATCGAGCTTGAACACGCTTCGGGCGGCGTAGCCCTGCTCCCGGGCGCGCCGGCTCCACGAGTCGGCCTTCTTGTAGACGCTCATGGGTGCCCCGCGCCGGCGTGCCGCGCGATGGACGCGATCCCGTCGACCGTGGCGGGCACGATGCCGCGCTCGGTGATGATTCCCGTCACGAGGGACGCGGGCGTGACGTCGAAGGCGGGGTTGCGGGCCACTGCACCGGCGGGCGCGGTCCGCACCCGCAGGAACCGGCCATCGTCCGACCAGCCCCAGGCGTGGAGGACCTCGTCTCCGGCGCGCTCCTCGATGGGGATGTCCAGGCCGGTGGCGGTATGGGCCGCGATCGTGGTGGTCGGCGCCGCGACGAAGAACGGTACGCCGGCCGCACGCGCCGCGAGCGCGGACGTGTAGGTGCCGATCTTGTTGGCCACGTCGCCGTTCGCCGCGATCCGGTCGCTCCCGACGATGACCACGTCGATGGCGCCGCGCTGCAGGTAGTGGCCGGTGGCGTTGTCGGCGATCACCGCGTGCGGCACGCCCTCCTGGGCAAGTTCCCACGCCGTGAGCTGGCTGCCCTGCTGCCTCGGTCGCGTCTCGTCCACGAACACGAACGGGTTCGCGCCCGCACGATGCAGCGCGTAGATGGGCGCGAGGGCGCTGCCCCAGTCCACGAACGCGAGCCACCCGGCGTTGCAGTGCGTGCTCACCCGAAGGCCGGACCCGAGCGACGCGAGCCGATCCGCGCCCAGCTCTCCGATGCGGCGGCAGCTGTCCGCGTCGTCGTCGCAGAAGGCCATGGCCGCCGCCAGCGCGTGGGTGCGCGCGCGCGCCACGTCATCTCCGCAGGCCTCGATGGCCCCGAGCACGGCGTCGATCCCCGCGAAGAGATTCTGGGCGGTGGGACGGGTGGCGCGCAGCACGTTCGCCGCCTCCGCGACGAAGGCGTGGAAGCCCGAGTCCGGGGCGGCCCGCGCCGCCTGTGCGACGCCCAGCGCGCCGGTCGCCCCGATGGCACCCGCGCCGCGCACCACCATGTCCCGGATGGCCGACGCCGTCGCGTGATGGTCGCCCATGTCGACGATCACGAACCGGTGCGGCAGCACGCGCTGCTCGATCATGCGGACACGCCCGTCCTCCCACCACACGGTGCGGGTGGGAACCCCGTCCACGCGCATCGCCCCTCCCTAGTGCTCGATGCCCGCGCGCAGCACGACCTTCAGCGTCCGCGCCGCGATGTCGGAGCAGGCCGCGCGCAGGGCGTCGTCCCGGGCCACCGTCGCGTCCGCGTCCTCGGCTGCCACCTTCGCGTCGAAGCCCTCCTCGGTGAGGTCCAGCTTCGGCATGCGGACCATGCTGACGGAGACGCTGGCCTCGGCCCGCGGGATGTTGCCCATGCGGCTGCTGATCCGTGGCGCGAGATCCTTGCGCGCCAGCCGCGCGTGGAGGATGACATCCACCTCCGGGCTGCCGGGCTCGGCCCAACGAAGGCCGAGGTCCTCGAGATAGCGCCGGATCAGCTCGGAGGCGCGCACCCGCTCGGCCATGGCCGGATCGCGCTTGCGACGCTCGACCCGCATGCCGCCCTCCCAGTGCACCGTGATGGTACGGACGCGCGACATGCGCTGCTTCCCCGCCTCGGTCGCCACCCACGCGCGGAAGATGTCGTTCACCGTGGGTGTCAGCCAGGTACGCGCCTTCTGCATGGCCGCGCGCTCCAGCACCGCGAGCTGGAATCGCCCGGGATCGGACTCCCGGTACGGGCCCGCCGCCACCAGCGCCCGCGCGAACTCCGCCTGGTCCTCGAGCCGGCGTTGCGACCCGGTCCAACCCTGCGCACGCGCCTCCTCGGCGCAGCCACGCCACACCTCGAGCGCGTGGGCATAGTCCCCGGACGCCTCCGCCGGGGCGCCGCGGTCGATGCAGAGCTGCAGCGCACGCGCGTCCTCGTCGAGCGCGTCGATGAGGCCCGCGCGCACGGGTGACGCAAGCAGCATGGCAAGTCCCAACGCCACCGCCGCACGCACGGCGCCCGCCGGCACGCTCCCGACGCGATACGCGCCCGCCATGCCTGCCCCCACGCGCTTTCTCGGATCGTTCACCGACACCCTCCCGGCCCCCGGTCTCCCCGAGGTCGCCTTTGCAGGACGCTCGAACGTGGGGAAATCTTCGGCGATCAACTCTCTCGTGGGGGTATCCGGCCTCGCGAGGGTAGCCAAGACCCCGGGCCGTACCCAGGCGCTGAACTTCTTCTCGGTGCAGGACCGCTGGATCGCCGTGGACCTGCCCGGCTACGGCTACGCGCGGGTCTCCCACAGCCTGCGTGACGGCTGGAAGGACCTGATCGAGGGCTACCTCGGCGGACGGCCCTCGCTGCGCCTCGTGGTCGCCCTCATCGACGCGCGGCTGCCGCCGCAGGACGCGGACCGCAGGCTCCTGGACGGCCTGCGCGAGGCCCGCGTGCCCACGCTGGTGCTGGCGACGAAGATCGACGCCATCGCACGCACCCGGCAGGTTGCCGCGGTCCGCGCCCTCGCCGCGGGCCACGGCATCCCCACGGAGACCGTGCTCGGCTACTCGAGCCACGACGGCACCGGCAAGGACGCGGCGCTGTCCCTCATCCACGCGGCGACCCGGCGCTAGCGGGTCAGGACCAGCCGAAGAACCGTAGCGCGTTGTCGGTCGTGGCGGCGGCGAGCGCGTCCGTGCGCATCCCGCGCAGCTGCGCGACGGCCGCGGCCACCAGGGTCACGTAGGCCGGCTCGTTGCGGCGCCCCCGGTACGGCACGGGCGTGAGGAACGGGCTGTCCGTCTCGATCAGCAGCCGCTCGAGCGGGACTGCGGCCGCGACCGCGCGCATCCCCTCCCCGTTCTTGAACGTGACGATGCCGGGAATGGAGATGCTGCCGCCCCGCGCGACGATGGCCTCCATCATGGCGACGTCGCCGGTGAAGCAGTGGTACAGGACGCCCGTCGGCCAGGCGTCCTCCGCGTCGAGGATGGCGAGTGTCTCCCCGTCGCTGTCCCGGTCATGGATCACCACCGGGAGGGCACGCCGGCGCGCCTCGCGCAACTGGGCGCGGAACACGTCGCGCTGGACGTCCCGCGGGGAGGAATCGTAGTGGTAGTCCAGCCCCATCTCCCCCAGGGCCACGACGCCGGGCGCATCCGCGAGGGCGAACAGCGCCTCCAGGCGCGCGGGCGTCGCCTCGCGCGCATCGTGCGGGTGCAGACCGACCGTGGCGCGCAGGCACCCCGGGTGACGCGCGGCGACCGCCACGGCGCGCGACGCGCTCTCGAACCCGTAGCCCGAGCCGATGGTGACCATGCGCATCACCCCGGCCGCGCGGGCACGGTCGATGACCGCGTCCACGCCGGCATCGTCTCCCCAGGTCGCCGGGTCGAGGTGACAATGGGAGTCGAGGTACACGGATATGTCCTCCGGACCGCTCAGCGGCGGACCTGTGAAAGCTCGAGGTTGACCGTCGCGAGCAGCGAGTCCAGCACCGTCCGCCCGTTCACGTTCCGTCGCAGGCGTTCGCGCGCGTCCGCGAGCGCGCCCGACAACCGCGCCACGCCACCTGGCCACAGCGCGTGCGCCCAGGTCCCGAGCGCCGGATGGTGGACGCGCACCCGCTCGGGGCGCCCCCCGGCCACGCACGCCACGTCGCGCAGCAGCACCTCCAGCGCGTCGATCACGTGGGACGCGCCGGCCACGCCGTCATCCCCCTTCTTTCCGGCGGCTTCGGTGAACGCGAACACCGCGTGGAGCGGGCGTCCGACGGCACCCAGCAGCGCCTCCAACTGCGCGGCCCGCTCCGCGGCGTCGCCCTCGGACAGACGAAGCGCCATGCCGGGACTGCCGAGCGCCGCGTCCGCCAGGTCCGCGCCGAGCCCGCGCGCGGCGAGCCACGGGACGAGGGCGTCCCGGGGGACGGGACCGAAGCGCACCCGTTGGCTTCGGCTCCGCACGGTCGTCAGCAACGCGGCGGGACGCGCGGTCACCAGGATGAACTGGGTGCCGACCGGCGGTTCCTCGAGGGTCTTGAGCAGCGCGTTCGCCGCCTCCTCGGTGAAGGCGTCCGCGGGATCCACGATCACCACGCGCCTCCGCGCGCTGTGGCGCTGCAGCGCGAGCCCGCCGATGATGCCACGCGCCTGCTCGGCGGTGATGACCCGCGTGGCACGGCCCGGCTCGGGGACGACCTGCACGAGATCCGGGTGCGTACCGGCCACGAACTGCCGGCAGGTGGCGCACACCCCGCACGGCTCACGAAGTGCGCCGTCCAGGGACATGGCCTCGCAATTGAGCGCGCACGCGAAGCGGAGTGCCGTCGTCGCCTTCCCGACGCCCTCGGGTCCCTCGAAGAGGTAGCAGTGGTGGAGGCGTCCCTCCGCGGCCGCACGCCACAGGCGGGCGCGCGTCGACTCGTTGCCCACGATCGGCGGAAGCCCGGACATGATCGGGACGCTAACGCGACCGGACGCGGCCCGGGCGGCGCGGGTCGCGGGACGGCGACGGACGCCGGCCACCCGGAAACGGCAATGCGAGCGCCACGCCCGCCACGAACCCCACGACGTGCGCCCACCACGCCACGTTGCCCTCGCCGAAGAACGACAGAAGCAGCTGCAGCCCGAACCATGCGCCCAGGAACAGCACGGCCGGAAGCTCGGTGAGCTGCAGGAACACGAAGATCGGCACGAGCGTCAGCACCCGCGCGCGCGGGTACATGCGCAGGTACGCACCCAGCACGCCCGCGACGGCCCCCGACGCCCCGATCATGGGCACCGTGCTGCCCGCGTCGCTCGCGACCTGGCCGACCGTCGCCGCGACCCCGCACAGCAGGTAGAACGCCACGAAGCCGGCACGGCCAAGACGGTCCTCGACGTTGTCGCCGAAGACCCACAGGAACCACATGTTCCCCAGCAGGTGGCCGAGATCGCCGTGGAGGAACATCGCGGAGAACACGGTGAGGGCCTCGCGGCCGACCACGTCGTGCGCCGTCCACGCCGCCGCGAGCCGCGCGGGCACGACCGCCCACGCATCGAGGAGCTCCGCGCCCCCTGGCAAGATTACCCGCAGCTCGATGAGGAACGCGACGACGTTGAGCCCGACGAGCGACAGCGTGACCAGCGGGAAACGCCGGGCCCGGACGCTGTCGCGGAGCGGGATCACGCGCCGAAACGATCGGCGAAGGCGTCGGCGGCGCGCACGAGTTCCCGCGCGATGCCGTCCTCGAAGGCGGAGTGCCCCGCGTCGGGGACGATCCGGAAGTCGGCTTCCGGCCACGCGCGGTGCAGATCCCAGGCGCTCATCATCGGGCACACCACGTCGTAGCGGCCCTGCACGATCACGGCCGGCACGTGGCGGATGCGGCCGACGTCGGCGAGCAACTGGTCATCGCGACGAAAGAACCCTCGATGCAGGAAGTAGTGGCACTCGATCCGTGCGAAGGCAAGGGCGAACTCGTCGGCGCCGTACTTGGCGATCATGTCGTCACTGACGAGCAGCTTGCTCGTGCGGGCCTCCCAGATGCTCCAGGCCCGCGCGGCCGCCAGTCGGACCTCCGGGTCCTGCGACGTGAGACGCGCATGGTAGGCCCGCACCATGTCGCCGCGCTCCTCCGGCGGAATGGGGGCGAGGTAGTCCTCCCACGCATCCGGGAAAATCGTGTCGCAACCGCCCTGGTAGAACCAGCGGATCTCCTTGTCGCGCAGCAGGAAGATGCCGCGCAGCAGGAGGCCCATCGTGCGCTCGGGGTGTGACTGGGCGTAGGCGAGCGCGAGCGTGCTGCCCCAGCTTCCGCCGAACACCACCCATCGCTCGATGCCGAGCATCCCGCGCAGGCGCTCCATGTCCGCGACGAGGTCCCAGGTGGTGTTCTCGCGCAGCTCGGCGTGCGGCGTGCTGCGACCGGCGCCGCGCTGGTCGAACAGGACGATGCGGTAGCGCGCAGGGTCGAAGAAGCAGCGATGGACGGGGTCCGTGCCGGCCCCGGGGCCCCCGTGCACGAACACCACCGGGATCCCGTCGGGATTGCCCGACTCTTCCCAGTAGACGGTGTGGAGGTCGGAGACCGGCAGCATGCCGGAGCGGTACGGCGACAGATCGGGGTAGAGCGACATGGCGGCGAGCCTAACCGGGTTGTCGCGCCGGATCGTCCGCCCCGAGCACCCACGGCCCCGGCAGCGTGGGGCGCTCCACCAGCTCCGCCAGCCGTGCCAGGTAGCGCGCGCGCGGCCATTCCTCCGCGCCGAAGCGTTCCATGTGGGGCGTCTTGACCTGGCAGTCCACCAGCTCGATGCCCTGCGCCACCAACCAGCGCGCCAGCACCACGAAGGTGACCTTGCTCGCGTCGGGCACGAGGTGGAACATGCTCTCCCCGAACCACATGCCGCCGATGGAGACGCCGAACTGCCCGCCGACGAGCTGCCCGTCGCGCCACGCCTCGACGGAATGGGCCAGTCCGTGCTCGAAGAGATGGCGGTACGTGCGGCGCATGCTCCGGGTGATCCAGGTCCCGCGCTGCCCGGGACGCGGCACCCGCGCGCAGGCCGCGGTGACGGCGTCGAACGCCGTGTCGAACCGGATCTCGAACCGATTCTGGTTCAACGCGGGCCGCAGCGTGCGCGGCACATGCAGGCGCGCGGGTTCCAGCACGCACCGCGGGTCCGGAGAGTGCCACCAGATCGGCTCTCCCTCGCTGTACCAGGGGAAGATGCCGTGCCGGTAGGCCTCGATCATGCGCCCGGGCGACACGTCCCCGCCGACCGCAAGGAGCCCGCCAGGCTCGGCGTGGTCGGGCGGCGGAAAGACGTACGCCCGCGGGAGCCGGTAGACGGGCACGGCCTCAGCGCCCCCAGAGGCTCGGCAGCGTGTCGTCGGGGACGTCGGTCTGGTAGTGCGTCAGGAACGGGACGAGGGTGTCACGCAGCGCGCGTGTCGCGGTGAGGGCGTCGCGCACGGGATCGGCCCACGGTGCCTGATCCGCGCGTGCCAGGGCCTCGCGGGCCATCGCGACCACCCGCGCCTCGCCGAGGGAGTCGTCCAGGGGCACGAGCACGTCGTCCGGGAGAGAGTCGTAGTAGGCACGGAAGCTGCTGGTGGGCGCCAGGAATCCGCGCAGTCCATGGCGCGTCGCCAGCCCGGCCTGCAAACGGATGCAGGAAAGCTCGCGCGGGTCCAGCTCGACGTCGAGCGGAAAGCCCCAGTCACGGGCATGGAAGCTCTCCAGGCCGTTGGTGATCCAGTGGCAGATCTCGTGGAAGATCATCTGGCCGGTGGTGTCATCCGGGTCCAGCGTGTCGAGCGGACCGAGTTCGAGCAGCCCGGTGCCGTCGGTGGCCGAATAGATGCTGCGATTGCGGCGCACGTGCAGGCCGAGGCGCCGCGCCGTGCTCATCCACACGAGCGTGAGCGGATCCTGGTAACGGGAGTCGATGACGCGGTCGTCGTCCACGGGCGGGCGGGTAATCCGTCGCGGCGGGGCTCACCACGTCGCGGGAACGGCTACGTTCTGCCGACGACGAGGACGCCCATGGCAGGTTCGTTTCACGGGCGAAGGACGCTGCTGCCCGGTCAGGCTCCCGGCGCCCGTCGCGGCACCGTCCCGGTGCTGCCACGTCCCGCCCCGGAGGCACCCGCACCGCTCGGGGACGCCCTCACGGAGCTGTGCGAGGAGCTGGTGATCGGCCAGCCTCTCGACGCCACCCTCGCGCGGCGCGTGGAGCGGGAGACACGGGCCTGGCTGCTCCGACGCGGACTCTCCGACGTGCGGGTTGTCGCATCGCTCGACCGGGACACGCTCCGCGTGGACGTGCGCCTGCCGCCGGACGTCCCCACGGTGCGCACCGTGGTCGTACGCGCGGGCTGAGCGTCCGGCATGCGGCGGTGCGCCCTCAGCGCGCGAGCTCCTGGAGCTTCACGACGCGCAGTTCCCCCGCCCGCAGGCTCCGCAGCGCGTCGGGCAGCGCGCGCGCGGCCTGGAGGTTCGTGATGCACGGCACACCGTAGCGCAGGCCGGCGTGGCGCATCGCCGCCTCGTCGTACTGGGCGCGCTTTCCGAGGGGCGTGTTGACGAGCAGCTTGACCGTCCCGTTCTTCACGAGGTCCACCACGTCCGGCCGGCCCTCCCGGACCTTCCAGGTGCGGGTGGCGGAGATGCCCGCCGCCTCCAGGACCCGGGCCGTGCCGTGCGTCGCGTACAGCGTGTAGCCCATGTCGGCGAGCGCGCGTCCGATCGGCACCACATCGGGCTTGTCCGCGTCGCGGAAGCTCAGGAACACCCCTCCCTCCGTCGGAAGGGGCATGCCGCTCGCGATCAGCGCCTTGGCGTGCGCCTCCCCGAAGGTGCGGCCGATGCCCATCACCTCTCCCGTCGAGCGCATCTCGGGACCGAGGATGGAATCCGCCCCGACGAACTTGCGCCACGGGAACACGGGAGCCTTCACGTAGTACAGCCCACGGCCCCACGGGGTGAGATCGCCGAGGTCCGCGATCCGCTCCCCGAGCAGGAGCCGCGTCGCGTAGCGGGCGATCGGATGTCCGGTGGCCTTTGCGAGGTACGGCACCGTGCGGCTCGCGCGGGGGTTCACCTCGATGACGTGCACCACGTCGCGCTGCACAGCGAACTGCACGTTCACGAGTCCGACGACGCCGACGGCGCGCGCGATGCGCGTGACGATGTCCTCCATCTCGCGGCGGTTCTCCGCCCGCAGCGACACGGGCGGGAAGATCGTGGTCGAGT
>JBDLRI010000074.1:0-45805 GCA_039800105.1 Pseudomonadota bacterium | reverse complement strand
GGCGAGGGCCTGCACGGGCCCTGCGCCCGGATCACCGGCACCGCCATGTCCGCGGGCGGCAGCCAGGACAATCCCGCGCGCCCTGCGAGCCGCTCGACCCGCGAGGGTTCCCCGTCGGAGGCGGGCGTCGTCCTCATCCGGGCTCGTCGCCCTCGGGTCCACGCGCGGCAAGGGTCTCGTACATCCCGCGGCAGTCGTAGCGGTCCGGGCGCGTCATCCGTGCGATTCCGGAGCGCGGATGCACGTTGAAGTGGCCGGTGATCGCGTACGGCAGGTGATACCCGAACCGCAGCGTGTCCCGCAGGGTCGCGTACTCGTCCACCAGCTCGAGGATGGGGCGCACGTCGAGCCCGGGATCGTCGAGGCGCAGCAGCAACAGCTCCAGCGGGCAGTTGCCGGCCCCGCGCCCGATGCCGTGCACCGTCGCGTCCACCACGTCCACGCCGGCGTCCAGGGCAGCGAGCGTGTTCGCGAACGCGAGCTGCTGGTTGTTGTGCGTGTGGATGCCGATTGCGACGCCATCCCCGAGCCCCTCGCGGTACCTGCGCACGAGCTGCGGGACGTGACGAGGAAGGAGCGCCCCGTAGCTGTCGACGATGCTGACGCAATGCACCCCGGAGACGCGCAGCCAGGCCATCGCGGCGTCGAGCTGCGCCGGCGTGCGCGTGCTGACCGCCATGACGTTCATGTGCGTCTCGTAGCCGAGCTCCAGTGCCCGATCGAGGAGCGGGCGCGCCTCGTCGAGCTGATGGGCGTAGGCCGCGATGCGCAGGGTATCGAGCACGGTCTCGCCGCGCGGGCGGATGTCCGACGGGTCGGCCTTGCCGCAGTCGACCATGGCCGCGAGACGCATGCGTCCCTTCCCGCTCCGCGTCACGTCCGCGAGGGCGTCCTCGTCGAGGAAACGCCACTCGCCCACGGTATCGCGTGCGACGACGCCCTCCCGGGTGCGATACCCGATCTCCATCGTGTGGATCCCGCTTGCGACGAGCGCGTCGAACGTGCGGCGCACCCAGGCGCGGTCGAAGCGCCAGTCGTTGCAGATGCCGCCGTCCCGGATGCTGCAGTCCAGGATGCGGGGACCGCGGTGTTCGACCGCGGGCGGAGCTGGACAACATTGCACGCGATCCCGATGGTCCACGCACCCTCCCGCGTGCGACCTATCGCGTCGCGGAAGTCCCCGTGGACACGTCGTGCTCCGGAGGGACGAGATGGTTGAGGAAGGCGCAGAACAGGAGGTCGCGTGACCCGGACGCGACGATCACCGGGGAGGTGCAGACCTCGTTGCTCCAGCCGAACGGCTCGTAGAGGTCGCCCCGGTCCTCGAAGCGCTCGCCGACGAACTGCGCGACGCGCGGCGGCCCGGAGGCGGCTGCCGACTGGGCCACCACCTCCAACCCGTCGGCATGCTCCCTGCAGAATGGCACCGAGTGGCCCTCCCACGTGTGGAAGGGCACGTGGTCGAGGTGCCCGTCCGCATCGAGCCGGTCGGCCACCACGCGCACCGCCGACTGCGTCGAGAACAACCACTCCTCGTCCCCGACGTTGCAGACGACGGGGTCGACCGCGCCCTCGTACGCGACCACGTCCTCGGGATCCTCACGCCACACCCGGGCGTCCTCGTCCCATGGCGCCCGCCGGATCGCGTGCGGACCCGGCAACCACACGGGGTCCACGCCGAACTGGGTGGTGCCGAAGTAGATGAGCTCGTAGGTACCATCCGGTCGGCGGTGCAGTGACGGGTCCACGATGTTCATGCCGCGCGCGTCCTCCACCTCCCAGATGTGGGTGGACCACTGCACGAGGTCCTGGGTCGCGAACACGGCGACGCTGGCGACGTCAGGATTGTAGCGACCGGTGGCGCCGAGCAGTCCGACCAGCACGAGGCCGCGCGGGGTCGCGATCACATCGAAGCTGTTGAAGTCCCGCAGCACCGCCTGGGGCGAGCCGCCCCAGCGGCCACCCGCCTCGCGGGTCGCGACCCGCACGATCCACCGCGCCTCGAGCACGCTCTCGGGAAAAACCAGGTCCGCGAGCGGCCCGGGCGTGTCCCAGAAGGCATCCTCGTCCCAGGGGGCGGGCGCATGCGCCTCGGGCGGGTCCGAGTCCGGCGTCGAGGGTTCGGGTGCCGCACACCCGAGAATCCAAGGCATCCACCACACCTCATCCACCTAGCACGCGCCCCGCCCGCGCGTGAGGTTAGGGCGAAGCCATGCCTCCCCACGCCCTCCTGGCCCTGATCGCGCTCGCGGGGTGCGCGCCCGGGGACGACGGTGCCCGTCCCTGCGCGGCGGGGTTTGCGCGGGATGCCCTCGACAACTGCGTTCCCGACGCGCCGCCGCAACCCGACGACGCGGCCGATGCATGCGCCATTGCCGACGGTGAGGACGGCAACGGTGGGCCGGGCGGCGTGGCCGGGCAGGATCACGGCTCGCCCGAGAACCGGCCGTACGACATCGCCGACTTCGCGGACGTGGAGACGTGCGCCGCGTGCCATCCGCAGCACTACGACGAATGGCAGGGCTCCATCCACGCATACTCGGCGCGCAATCCGGTGATGTGGGCCGGCAGCGCCCACATCGGCATCACCACCGACATGCCGCGCGTGTGCGTCGGCTGTCACGCGCCCATCGCCACGCTGACGGGGGACATCGACAACGCGACCACGGTGGTGTCCGACGTCGGGCAACTGCGTTCGGAGGCGTCCCGACACGGGGTGTCCTGCGTGTCGTGTCACAAGCTCTACGACGTCGTGAACGGGGTCAACCAGTTCACCCACTGCGCGGACTGGTACGCCGGCACCCTGCCGGACCCCGTGCCGACGCCGGCCCACGCCAATCACACGTCGCCCATCCACGCGGACGCGCTGGTGTGCCGGTCCTGCCACAACGTCGAGGGCCTCAACCACGTCCAGGTGGAGTTCACCTACTCCGAGTGGGAGGAGCTCGCGCGCAACGACCCGGAAGGGAACGTACAGACCTGCCAGGGGTGCCACATGGAGGCCTACCAGGGGCCGGCGGCCGTGGGCGGGCCGACGCGCACCGTGCACCGTCACACATTCTTCGGGGGGGACGTGGCGTTCGGGCCGTTCCCGGACGCCCACCGGCAGTACCACGGCGTGGCGAGACTCCTGCGCGACGCGGCCTCGCTCGAGGTCGAGGCCCGCCTCGACGCCCTGGACGTCACCGTGCGCAACACCTTCGTGGGGCACGACCTTCCGACCGGCTCCGCCTTCGACCGGCAGGTGTGGATCGAGGTCGTCGTGACCGGCGCGGACGGTGTCGAGCTCGTGCGTTCGGGCGACCTGGACGCCAACGGGGACCTGCGCGACGCGTGGTCCGAGCTGGACCCCGGCGGCGACCCCTACGTGACGCGAGGGGACAGCGTGTTCCGTTCCTACCTGTTCGACGCCGACGGAGAGCCGACGTTCGACTTCATCGGGGCGGCGGTGCGTGTGGTGGACCGCACCCTGGCCTCCGGCGAGGAACGCACCGTCACCTACGGCTTCGACGCGCCCGCCGTCCCGCCCCTGACGGTGGAGGCACGCCTGCTTTACCGCGCCTACCCCCCGTTCCTCCTGCGGGACCTCGGCATCGCCGAGCGGGACGTCCTGTCCCTCCCGATCTTCACCATCGCCGAATGGGCCGGCCAGACCACGGACCTGGCGCCATGAGCCGCGCGGCTCCGTCCTTCCTCGTGCTGCTCGCCTGCGCGGAGCCCGGTCCGCAGGGCGCCGACGACGCCACGCGGCTGGACGGACGCGTCGTCGGTCCGCTGGTGGGGGATCCGGCCGTGGTGGTCGGGCTGATCGACTCCGCACGGTGGCGGGAGGATGAGGTGTCGTCCGTGGCCACGATGGAGCGGTGGGATCCGGCGAGCGGCGCGTTCTCGCTGCGCCTGCCCGAGCGCGTCGAGGCCCGTCGACCCTGGGAGACCTTCTTCGTGGCCGCATGGCGGGACGCCGACCGGGACGGGCGCCGGGACCGCGCCACCGAACCGCTGTGCGACCAGCCCACGCAGGGCGACGTCGTGTACCTGACCTTCCCACGCGACCCGGAGGGTATCGGCGGATGGGCCGTCGGCGCCGCACGCACCCACGTCGATGCCGTGGGTCTCCACGTCACCGTGGACCTCGACTCGTCGCGCTGCGCCACCTACTGAGCTTGCCGGCGAGCCACGCCGGCCGCAGCTTCGGCGGGGAGGCCGCATGAACGACGTCGACACCATCCACCAGACCGTGGACCTCACGAACGCATGGCTGCGGGAGATCGCCACGGGGATGCACGCGCAGGACCCGCGCGACGCGTGGGCCGCCCTTCGCGTGGTGCTCCACGCCCTTCGGGACCAGCTTCCGGATGCCGAGGGCGCACACCTCGCGGCGCAGCTGCCGATGCTCGTGCGCGGCCTGTGGTACGAGGGCTGGCAACCCGGCCGCATGCACCGGGCCGCCTCCCGCGAGGACTACCTCCACCGCATCCGTGTCGCGCTGGACCGGACCCGTCCCGTGGATCCGCAGCTCGCCGTCCATGCGGTCATGGCGACCCTGAAGCGCCACGTGAGCGCCGGGGAGCTGCGTGACCTCCACGCGGTCCTCCCTGCCGAGCTGCGCGGCATCCTCGCGCCGGCGTGAGCGTCAGCGCGCGGCGGCGTAGACCTTCTCGTACATCGCGGCGGAGCGTGCCCACGAGTGTTCCTGCGTCATCGCACGCACCTGGATCCGCTTCCACGCCTCCGGATAGCGCGTCCACGTCAGCAGGGCCCAGCCGATGGCCTCGACGAACGCGTCGACGTGGTACGTGCGGAAGGCCCACCCGGTGCCACGATCGGCGGACGGGTCGACCGTGCTGACCGTGTCGGCCAGACCTCCCGTGGCATGCACGATCGGCAGCGTGCCATAGCGCATGGAGTACATCTGGTTGAGGCCGCACGGCTCGAAGCGGCTCGGCATGAGGAACATGTCGGCCCCGGCCTCGATGCGGTGCGCCAACCCGTCGTTGAACCCGACCCATCCCCGGACCTTGCGCGGCCAGCGGGCCTCGCTCTCGCGGAAGAACTGCTCGTAGGCGGAGGACCCGCTTCCGAGCATCACCACCTGGACGTCGTGCTGCATGAGCCACGGCATCGCCTGCGCGACGAGGTCGATGCCCTTCTGCGCGTCGAGGCGCGCGATGAGCGCGAGGATCGGAACGTCCGCCCGTCGCGGAAGGCCCAGCTCCGCCTGCAGGGCCGCCTTGCACGCGGCCTTCCCGCCCAGGTCGCCCGCGTGGAAGTGCGCCGCGATGTGCCGATCGGTCGCCGGGTCCCACGCCTCGTCGATGCCATTGAGGATTCCGTGGAGGTCCTCCCGACGCGCGTGCAGGATCCCGTCGAGACCAAAGCCAAGCCCCGTCTGGATCTCGCGCGCATAGGTCGGGCTCACCGCCACGAGCTTACGCGCCAGCACGATGCCCGCCTTCAGGACGTTGATGTTGCCGCCCATGTCGATGGCCGGCCACCAGCGCGGCGCCACGTCCAGACCGGGGAAGTCCTCGCGGGGGTAGGCTCCCTGATGACCCAGGTTGTGGAGCCCGAGCACGGTTCCGGCGCCGAGGAACCGTCCGGCCGGCCGGTACAGCGCCTCGAGGTACAGGGGCACGAGGCTGGCGTGCCAGTCGTTCGCATGGAACACGACGTCCTCGCCCATGGGCGCGCCGTCGACCGGCACCCGGGCTGCGGCCTCGATGGCCGCGCGCGACAGCAGGGCGAACCGGAAGAGGTTGTCCGGCCAGGGGCCGTGTTCGTTCCCATAGATGCCCGGACGGTGGAAGCTCACGTGGTCCACGAACACGTGGTGCACGCCATCGACCGCACCATGGTGGAAGCCCACCTCGTGCAGCTGCCCGAAGAGGTGGACCCGCGATCGCAGCCCCGTGTCCCAGGCATCCGCGTAGGCCTTGTAGCGCGGCGCGACGGTCATCACCGTGTGCCCCCGCGCGGCGAGGGCCCGCGGAAGCGCCCCGCACACGTCGCCCAGCCCCCCCGTCTTCGACCAGGGGGCGACCTCCGACGACACGAACACGATTCTCATGATGCCTCCTCCCCGGTTGTGGTCGGCGCCGCGCGCGCGCCGATCCATCCCCCCCGCCGCAGGAACGCGGCGGCCTCCTCCGGCGCCACGCCATGGACCGGCACGCCGCTGAACGACTCGACGAGATGCGTCGCCGCGAGGTTCGGCCGCACCTCGACGCGCCATGGGGCGCCGTCCACGAGGACGAGGTCCACCGACGCACCGCGCAGGGCCTCGCGCACCCATCGCACCACGCGTCCCAGGAGCCTTCCCACCGGACGCGCGGTGGAGGGCCCGAACGCCGCCTCGCCGGACGCCGGACACACCCACGCCTCGAACGGCGTCCTCGGCGCCCACGCGAGCGCCGCGAACGCCCCGTCTCCGTCGTGCAGCACGCGGCGTGGGTCGGCGCGCTCCCGCGTCCGCCACGCCGCGAGGGGCTCGGGCGCCACATCCCACGGCACCGCCAGCAGGTGCCACGCCGCATGGGCGCCCCCGAGGATCCGACGTCCCGCGTGGATGCCACGGAGCCTGCCATCCCGACGCAGCGCCTCGGCGCGGCGCGCCACGGCCTCCAGCAGCACGGCGTCATCCCCGACGTGCGGTCCCACCAGCCATTCGTGGGCACCGAAGGCGTCGCGGGAGACGGCACCGTCCGTCGCGCGGGGCCGCGGGTCACCCTCCAGCGCGAGCGCATGGTCCGGCCGGGTGAACACCCGGACCTCGCCGAAGGTCGCGTGCGGCACGCCGAGATCGCGACAGGCAGGGCACGGACCCGGGCGCGCGGCCGGCGCCGGGGGCGCGTCCACCCAGTCGGGGCGCAGCAGGACGGTGCGCCCGGTGACCGGGCACGTGCGGAATTCAGCCACGCCACCAGCCGGGGTCGAGATCGGGGAAGACGCCGTCGTGGAGCGTGAGGTCGGCGACCTCGGCCGCGTGGAGCGGCGTGTCGGCAAGGCCCCGCGCGCGACGCTCCGCGATGCCGCACGCACGGTCGAACCGACCCAGGTGCTCGCAGAACCGGCGGTACCCGTAGTCGACCGCCCCGCGTGAATGCACGACGAACGGCCAGTCGCTGGCCTGCAGCAACAAGAGTTCCCGGCCCGCCATCTGCATCGCCTCCCGCACGTGCGGGGTGGAGGACCACGGCAGAGAATCCACCAGCCCCAGGTAGCGGTCCTCCGCGCGGTACGACGCCTCCCACGTCCAGCGCAGCTCCTCGTTGAACCACACGCGGTGGTCGCCGCCCTCGCCCCAGCTGCCCTCGGGGAGCCCGACGACCTTGTCCGGGGGCGCCGCGGAAAGGTGCTCCGAGACGGTGCGGGCGCGCACCGCCGGGTCCTGGTGACACAGGCGGAACACGCGCTCCAGGAACCGCGGCCCCTCGTGCCACCAGTGTCCGAAGAGCTCGGCGTCGAACGGTGCGGTCACCGCCCCGAGCCGCCCGGTCTCGGCGTGGTGCCGCGCGAGCACGGAGCGCACCGTCGCCACGAAGTGCTCGGCATGCGTCCGCAGCGCCGCCTCCACCTCGTCCGGCGCGTACGCCTCCTTCGCGCCGAGATCCGCCCGTGGGTGCGTCACCCGCCAGTACCGCAGGCCGTCCGCGCCGTGCTTCTTGTGGAATTCGAGGTAGCGGGCATCGCCCGGGTAGCCCACCTGCCCGCTCCACACCTGCTCGCCGACCTCGGGATGCCGCGCGAGCACCGCGAGGCGTCCGGGTCCGCCGTCACTGCTCACGAGGTGCGGCTCCAACACGCTGCGCCAGGCGCGGGCCCCGTCCCAGGTGGCCTGGTCCCAACCCACCTTGGTGAACATCCGCCGACCGTCGGGCCCCGGCCCCATCACGCCCTCGCTGCGCGACCCGCGCAGGAGGTGACTGTCGACGAAGAAGAAGCCCACGCCCTCGGCCGCGAAGATGTCCTCCACTCCGGCCCGGGTGCGTGCATCCCCGTGCACCACGGGCGGCGTCCACGGCCCGGCGGGACGATAGGCGCACTCCGGAAGCCATGCACCGCGCGGCCGAAACCCGAGGTGCCGCGCGCTCGTGGCCACCCCCGCGCGCACCTGGGCCCGCGCGGAGCGATCGTGCAGGAGGAGCGGCATGTAGCCGTGGGTTGCGTTCGAGGTCAGCAGCTCGATGCGCCCCGATCGCGCGAGCGACGCGAACGCCCCTGCGAGGTCCCCGCCGATCCGCGCCCACCCGTCCTCGAGCTCCGTGAAACGGCGCTCCCACGCCCGGGCGAGGGTCACGAGCCGCGCATCCCCACGCGCCTCGAAGGCCGCGGCGTCCTCACGGGCGCGCGCCGCCTGGCCGCGCAGCCATTCCGGATGACGCGCACGGAACCCGGGCGACGCGAACTGCTCCAGCAGGATCGGCGTCAGTCCGAGGGTGACCGGCGTGGGCACCCCGTCGCGCGCACAGCGCTCGAACACCTCGAGCAGCGGAAGCCACGTCTCGGCGACGGCTTCGTGGAGCCAGACCTCGCCGTGTGGCCACCAGCCCTGATCCACCACCCACGGCAGATGCCCGTGCAGGACCAGGCAGAAGCTGCCGGCACGGCTCACTGCAACTCCAGCGCGAACTCGAAGCGCGCGCGGCCTTCCGGCGCGAGCTCGAGCGGGATGACCGCGAGCATGCACACGCCCTGCACGATCCCGGCCATGCCGCCCGGCACGCGGCTGTGGGTCTGGAGGGCGGCGTGCCAGAGCGTGGTGTCCGGCGGCAGCGACAGCGACACCGCGAGGTCGCGCGCGCCATCCACCCACGACGCGGTGTGCACGCCGGTGGCGACGGCGGGCAGACCCACGGCGACGCGACGTCCGTCGAGGGCGAGCGAGGTCTCCGGCGGCATGCCGTCCAGCCCGAGGTTCACCTCCACGCCGAAGCGGGTGCGCAGGGGCTCCCGGAGCCGGTTGACCACCTCGTAGCGCACGGTCACGCGCGGAAGGTCCCGCTCGAAGGCGTAGCGCTTGAGCACCCGGACCAGCCGCAGCGCGGTCCCCTCGGTGACGTTGCCCTCCCGGCCGAGGCCGATGACGAGCGGTCCGGTCCCCTGGTCGTCGAGATGGAGGAGCTGGTAGGCGCGCCCGACGAAGTCCCCCGACTCGACCCAGCGCCCGACCAGCGCGTCGGGCCCGAGGTCCTCGGGGAGGAAATGGTCCACGAAGCTGCCGCGCAGGTGCCGGTCGAACCACGCTTCCGCCACCCGCGCGTGGGGGCGCGTGATGTGGGCGTCCGACACGGCCTCGTCCGCGTCGGAGTCGCCGCGCGCGTGCACGGCCTCCTCCCGGCGCGTCCGCACGTTCAGGAGATTGGCCGGAACATGCCAGGCGTCGAGCTCCACGAGAGCCCCGCCATGCGCGGGCGCCACGACACCGCGAACGACCCGCGCGCGCACCTCGATCTCGCTCTGACCGTCGCAGTCGTCGTCGACCTGGCCGCAACGGATGCGCCCCGCCTCCCCGAGCGAGGACGCCACGAGGTGCTCGGCGCGGAGCAGCGCGCTCCACGCGGCATGGCGCACCCGAGGCTCCTGCGCGCCCACCGTGGCGTTCACCACGTAGGCCGCGGCGTCCTGGCCCACCCAAAGGGCCTGCGTCGCCGACTCGAGCATCCCGATGCGGGGGTCGTCCGACGGGGTGGTGCGCACGGCGTTGCGCAAGCGGAGCACCTCGTCGCTCACACGCAGCATGCGCTTGTGCAGACGGTCGACCTCGGGGTGCGCGGCGAGGGTCCAGTCCCACGCCGGTCCGAAGGCCCCCGGGGACGGCGGCAGGCCAATGGACGCGGCCGGGTAGACGCGCCCGCTCGGCGGCATGCGCTCCATCACCGTCCCGAAGTCCACGAGCTTGAGCCAGTGGGACGCATCCGCGAGCGCGGCGAACCATCGACGTCCCCAGCCGCGCGGCCCGAACAGGGAGACACCGTCCTCGGCCGCGAGCGCCTCGGGCGCCAACGCGGCCACCACGCAACGGCGCCCCTCCGCGCCGCGTGCCGCCACGGCCCGGAGCACGCGCGCCGGGGACTGGGTCGGCAGCATCGCCGAGATCCGCGTGTCGGCAGCGAAGACGGCGAGCCGCGCCCCTTCGCGCTCGGTCAGGGCATACGCCTCCGGTGTCGGCGACGGCGCGAGCTGGGCGTCCTGCAGGACCGTGTACTGCACGCCGAGCCGCCCGAGCATCCGGGGTGCGGACGGATCCCAGGCGTGGTGCGGAAGCCACGCGCCCCGCGGTGTCGTCCCGACGTGCTCCCGCCACCAGCGCTGCAGGGCCTGCACCTGCGCGCTCGCGTCCCGCTCCGGGATCGCCGGCAGGAGCCCCGACGCCCAGAGGCCCCCGACGGCCTCCACGCGGTTGTCGCGCACGAGCTGCACCAGGAGATCGAGGTGGGCCGGCGCGCGGGCTTCGAGCCAGTGGAGGAGCGTCCCGCTCCAGTGCATGGAGAGCCGTACGTCCGGCATCTCCGCGAGCGCGTCGAGGAGCGGAAGCCAGCCCCGACGGAAGGCGCGGTCCACGTGGGCGGCCGGCGCACCGGCGGGTGCCACCACGGGAATGAGCAGCGCGAGGGCCAGCGACGTCACCGGCCCAAGGTAACGCGCGTTCGGGACACGGCCCGCTCAGGGAGCCAGGAGCGGGCCCGGGTCCCAGGCGCCCCGCGCCACGGCATCCGGCCAGCCGCGCAGGGTCTCCACGAGCGCGGCACGCGCCAGCGTCACCTCCTCGACGGACCAGGGCGAACGCGCGGCCTCCGCGACCCACGGCGCCGTGCGAACGAACAGGTCCTCCGCCCGCGCGGGAAGGTCCATGGCGGCGAACGCCTCGCGCCCGGCGTCCGCGCGCGCACGCAGGGCCTCCCGGCAGGCGGCGTCGGCCCGACATCCCGAGGACAGCACGCCGAGGCCCCACTGCGCCCGCCACGCGTGATCCCACGTCTCGTCCAGCCCCCACGGCACCACGAAGAAGCGGCCGTCCCGCCGAGGATCCGCGACCAGGAAGTAATCGTCGTGGGTGTAGGGGTACCCGTCGAGCGACCCGATGAGGTCGATCCACGCCAGGTAGTCCACCAGCGCGTCCGCATCGAGCCACGGGGCCGTGCGCTCCAGGAACGGCCCCTCCCGACCCAGGGCGTCCACGAGCCCCTCCAGGCGGGACGTGTCCTCCACGCCCGCGCCCCACTCGAAGTGACGCAGGCCGGAGGGCGTGAGGTCGGCGTCATCGTTGGCCTCCCAGACGTCACCCGGCGCGTTGCCGCCGAGCCGCGCGAGCCATGCGGCGTCGAGGGGCTCGATCATCGCGTAGACCCCGAGCGCCTCGCCGTTGAGGGACACGCGCGCCGCGGTCACCATCGGAACGGTGAGTCCGGCGTCGGCCAACGCGTGCCAAGCCAGAATCTCGCGCCCCTGCGCCGGATCGCTGACCATGTTGTTCAGCACGAGCCGTTCGAGCCCGCGGAACGGGCCGCCCGCCTCGTCGGACGTGTCGAAGTGGACGCGGAACGAGGGCTTGGCGTCGATGTCCTGGAAGCTGTTGCTGCCCTTGAGGCGCACCTCCACGCGCTCCCGGTGCTCGCCGTCGAGCGTGACGCTGCCGTGGACATAGGTCCGTGGCGCACGCCGCAGCGCCTCCACCGCGGACGGGGACAGCCGGATCGCGACGTCCACGACCCGTTCCCGGGCGAACAGGGCGGCCCGGGGCTCCGCCCACGGGTCTCGCCACGGCGCCGGCTCCGCGGCGCCCAGCGCCTCCGACGGCACCGGCGCCGGGGGTGGACGCAACGCCGTGGGGTCGGCGGGGAACGGGGCGGAGAGACACGCCGCGAGCCACAGGAGGCTCATCGCACGCACCCGTCCAGCTCGGCGCGGACCGCGAGATCCCGGGCCCGCACCACCTCACGGAGGGCATCGATGCTGGTGGCCCAGCTGCTCGGGTTCAGGAACGGGTCCTCCCGCACCGCGTCGCGCATCATGTCTTCCAGCGCGTCGATGCGCGGCACCGTCACCGCCGGATCGTGCAGGTCCACCATCCCGGCGGCCCGCGCGCAGTACTCCGCCCGGAAGACGCCGCGGATGCGACGCACCAGCGCCGGGGTCGACCCGACCAGCCACGCCGGCTCCAGCGCGAACAGGCTCGCCGTCCCGTCCCGCGCGAGGTCGGGACGGAACGCCTGGTCCTTGTCCCACGGGATGACCACGAAGCGATCGTCCGCGGCGCGGCGGTGCAACAGGAAGTTCTGGCCGGCGCTGGCCATGCCGTCGACGTCCGGCAGGATCATGTCGAGGGCGATCTCCGCGAGCCACGCGTCCACGTCGATCCACGTCGGCAGGCACGCACGGAACGCGGCGTCATCCGGCTCGCTCGCGCACTGCAGGAACGGCAGCAGGTCCGAGGCCATGTCCGCCTCGTCCGTGCCGGCCTTCGGCTGGTAGGTGTCCACGTACGCGGTGGTGTCCGACCCCAGCCACGCCAGCTCCGCGCGGCTGCCGCAATAGCCCTTCACCTTGTAGGTGCTGCCGTCTTCGTCGCCGAAGGTGTCCCGGAGGAAGGCACGATCGTCCGCCTCCTCGCTGTTCGGGAAGACGCCCTGGAACGTCCCGTCGATCCACAGCCGCGCGTGGGTGACCCGCGGGGCGGGCACGTCGGCCTCGCGCATCAGCTCCGTGGCGAGGCGCTCCCTCAGCAGCGTGGGGTCCCCCTCGGTGCCGAGCAGGTTGATGTGGGACTTCCCGTGCAGCTCCAGATCCTCGGTGTAGGCGTCCATGACGATCTTGAAGCCCGCGCGCTCGATCCCGTCGTCCTGGTAGATGTTGTGACCGCGGTGGCGCACGCCCACGCGCTCGAAGACCTCGTCCTCCCCGGACACCGGGTTCTCGTAGGTCAGCCGCGCGGGCAGCACCGGCTTGTCCTCGCACGCCCTGGGGTCGAACCCCGCCTCCAACGCGTCCTGCCAGTCGTCGTCCTCGAACTCCAGGCGGTACGCCGGCATCACCTCCGGCGGGTAGAGCGCGTCGCTCGCGCCGGTGATTCGCTGCGCGCAGCCGACGGCCGCGGTCGCGATCACGCCGGCACACACGTGTCGGGTCATGTCCCCTCCCCTGCACCCCCAACCTCCGCACCCGCGCCCCCGCGGACAAGCCCGGGGTCGCGATGGAGCTCCTGCGCCGGCGATTGCGTGGGAGGCGCCCGGAGACTAGGTTCCGCGCCCATGCTCGCGCTCCTCGCCCTCCTCGCCACGACCGGCCTCGCCGCGACTCCCTCCGCTCCTGGGGCGGAGGGGGCGGCTGCCCCCTCCGCAACGCCTCCCCCGCCGGTGCCCGTCGACCCCGCGTCGCCCGCGGTGCCTGCCCCGACGAGGGTCAAGCGTGGCGCGCCCACCGCGCTCGCGGACGCGATCGGAGCCATCCAGGCGGTGCACGGCCGCACGGTGCTCGTGGGTGCGGGCGGCGCGGACGCGGAGCGCGCGGTGCTCGCGGCGGTGCGCGCGTTCCCGGAGGGACGGGTGCGCGTCGTGCGGATCGGGATCCTCGGAGACGTGGAGGCCGAGTCCCGGCGCGCCCTCGCCGAGGCCGGCATGGCCTGCGCGGTGCGGGTCGCGCCGGCGAAGACCGGCTGGGACGTACGCGCCGTCGGCGACTGCGCCGCGCCACCCCCGCCCCCGCCGCCTGCGCCGCCCCCGGCGCCCGAGGCCCCACCGAAGCCCGCCGGGCCGGATCCCGCGGAGCTGGAGCGCACCTGGCGCCAGCGTGCGCTCGTGCGCGTCAACCTCGGCGGGCGCGCCGCCGTGCCCTGGACCATCCGCGATGGACGCGGCCGCACGCTCACGGCGCAGGACGTGGCACGCGCCGTCGGCGACACCGGCCTGCAGGCCGAGCTGCGCGACGCCTTCCACCAGTCGCGTGCGGTCGCCTGGGGACTCGCCATCGCGGGCGGAACACTCGGACTCGGGGGCCTCACGGTGGCGGCGCTCGGCGCCGGGGACGCCCCGACCTTCGAGGAGCCGCGGCGCGCGGGCTTTGCCGACGAGATCACCTACCAGGCCTCGGTCGACGAGGCGACGGCCCGCTACGAGGAGGCGCTCCGGACGTGGGAGGGCCGACGGGCAGACCGCTACTGGGCCGCCGGGAGCCTCGTCGTCGGGGCGCTGGTCACCGCGGCGGCCGCGCCGGTGGCGGATCGTGCGGGCACGGCCCGGCAGCGCGAGATCGCGTGGCACTGGACCGTCCCCGAGGCCGACGCCAAGCTCGCGGCCTACAACGAATCCCTGCGCGCGCAGCTCGGCCTTCCGTCCCTGGCGCCGCGGCCACGTGCGCGTCCGCTCGCGGACCTGCCGGACCTCCCCGACGCGCCGGAGCCCGTGCCGGACGCGCCGGACGTGCCGGAGGCCCCGGAGACCCCGCCGGCCTCTGCACCGTCGGCGCCCGACACGGCTCCGGCCTCTGCACCGTCGGCGCCCGACACGGCTCCGGCCTCCGCACCGTCGGCGCCCGACGCCGCACCCGCACCGTCCACGCCCCCCGCCGCGCCGCCGACCGGCGGAGGTACGCCATGATCGCGCTCCTCGCACTCTCCGGCTTCGCCGCGGCAGCCGGGTACTCGACGGACATCGAGCTTGCGCGGCCGACGTTCTCCGGCTTCGTGCTGCCCGGCTTCGACGCGCCGCAGCAGGTCGATCCCGGGACGCTGCGCGTGGGCACCGCCCTCGCCTACCAGCGCGATCCGCTCCTGCTCTACCGGGAGGACGTCGAGATCGGCGCGGTGGTCCACCAGCGCGTCACCACGCACGTGGGCCTGTCCGCCGACGTCGCGCGACGCCTGACCCTGCGCGCCGTGCTGCCGTTGGCGGGCCAGTGGGGCAGCGAGACGGAGCGCCTCGCCGCGGACGGCGTCGGCACCGGGGACATGGCGGTCGGCGCACGTGCCAACGTGCTCTCGCTCGGCCCGCTGGATGTCGGCACCCGGCTCGACCTGATGCTTCCGACGGGAATCCAGGATGCCTACCTGGGCGAGGGAGGCCTCCGTGCCCACGGCGGCGTGCTTCTCGGCGCCCACGCGGGACCGCTCAGTCTGGTGGCGGACGTGGGCGTCCTCGGTCGCGGCGCACGTCCCACGGGCGAGAACTTCGTGCTCGGCAACGAGCTGGTCACCAGCGCCGCGCTCGCCGTCGACGCGTGGCCGGGACGCACGCGCGTGAACCTCGGCGTCACCCGGCGCGCACCGCTCGCGCCCACCTACGACACCGGCGTCGAGACGCCCGCGGAGGTGCTCATCGGAACCACCACCACGGCGGGACGCGGCCTGCTCGTCGACGCCGGCGCGGGACGCGGCCTGACCCGCGGCTACGGTGCCTCCCAGTTCCGCACCTGGGTGGGGCTCACGTGGGTCCGCTCCCCCGACCGTACCCCGCCCGCGCCGGCCCTCGCGCGCCCGAAGACCCCGCCGCCGCCGGAGATCGAGGAGGCCGACCTCGCGCCTCCTCCCCCGCCGCCCCCGGCCTGGAAGCCGCAGGAGCTCGCGCGGGTCGACGAGGCCCAGATCCTCATCCGCGACCCGATCCAGTTCGCGCGCGGCACGAACGAGATCCTCCCGGTGTCCTCGCCGACCCTCGACGCCATCTCGAAGCTGTTGAGCGAGCACCCCGAGATCGCGCACCTCGTCATCGAGGGGCACGCGAGCGACGAGGGGACCTTCGCGTACAACTACGACCTGTCGGTGGCCCGCGCGCTGCAGGTCTACCGGGCGCTCGTGGTCGCCGGGGTCCACCCCGCGCGCATGAGCTGCCGCGGCATGGGCGAGGTCGCGCCCGTGCTGGCCGGCTCCACGGACGAGGCGCTCGCGGCGAACCGCCGCGTGGTGTTCCACATCTCGCGCCAGCTGCGCGGCGACGAGGCCTTCCCCGCGGAGCTGCTCGAACCGGCGCGGATGCCGTGGGACGGCGACCCCGCGCCCGTGCGTCCGCTGCCAGCCCGCGCGGTGCCGGAGGGCGCGCCCGCACCCGGCGAGTCCACCGACCCCCGCATCTTCCGCGACGAGTGACCGAGGAGACCCATGAACCTGCTCGTGCTCGCCCTCACCCTCGGTTCCCCCGCCCGCGCCGAGTCGTGCGTCGCGGAGCTGCCGCGCGACCTGAACTGCAACACGCTCGAGCCCTCCGCCGAGCAGGCCGTGGATCTCGCGGACCCGATCTGCGCCGGCACGATCGACCCCGAGACCGGCGCGCCCTACCCGAACGCGGACGCCTACTACGATTACTACAGCTTCGGCTGCCAGTTCCCGGTGACGTCCATGGACGCGGACGGGGACGGCTTCGGCGCGGGGGAGATGCGGGTCCCCCCGGATGCGGAGTACCCCGACATCATCGCGCAGCTGGACTGTGACAACTGCCCCGAGGACGCGAACCCGCTGCAGGAGGACGCCGACTGCGACGACGTCGGCGACGCCTGTGACAACTGCCTCGAGCTGGAGAACAACGACCAGGCCAACGCCGATGGCGACGTACTGGGCGACGCCTGCGACAATTGCCCCGAGTTCACGAATCCCTCCCAGCTGGACACCGACGGGGACGGCGCGGGCGACGGCTGCGACACCTGCGAGAACCTCTCCAACCCCGACCAGTCGGACCTCGACGAGGACGGCTTCGGCGACGCCTGCGACAACTGCCCGCTCGAGGAGAACGCGGGGCAGGAGGACACCGACGGCGACGGCGTCGGGGACCCCTGCGACACCTGCCCCGAGGCCTCCAACTCCGACCAGCTGGACGCGGACTTCGACGGGATCGGCGACGTCTGCGACAACTGCGCCGACCTCTCCAACGTGAACCAGGCCGACAGCGACGAGGACGGGCAGGGCGACGCCTGCGACTACTGCCCGTACGTGGCGGACAGCGACGGCGCCGACGATGACGGGGACCTGTGGGGCAACGCCTGCGACGTGTGCCCCGACGTGCGCGATCCGACGCAGCTGGATGCCGATCAGGACGGCGCCGGCGACGCCTGCGACGTGTGTCCGCTGCAGGCCGACCCGGACCAGGGGGACCGCGACGGCGACGGCATCGGAGACGCCTGCGACAACTGCCCCGACGTGGTGAACCCGCGCCAGGCCGACACCGTCGACGGCGACGGAGTCGGGGACGCCTGCGACGGCCAGCGGATTCTCGGCGGCGGCGCGCGCTGCGCCACGACGGGCTCGGGGGCGTCCGTGCTCGGCGTCCTGGCCGGGCTGGTCCTGTTGGCCCGGCGTCGACGGACCTCGTGAGCCTCCTGGGGCGGAGGGGGCCTCCCCCTCCGCAACGCCTCCCCCGGGCGCAACGGGCCGCGCGGGCGCTCGCGCTGGGGCTCGGATGCGCCCTGGCCGCCGGCGTTCTCGCGGTCGCGGAGCTGCGGCAGCGTTCCCGCGAGGACGGGATCTTCGTGCTGGCGCACGACCCGCCGGGGGTCAAGTACGGCGTCACGCGCGGTCCCGAGCCGATGGACCGGGGCTGGCGACCCGGCCGCGCGCCGATGCCCCGGCCGCCGGAGGCCCGCCAGGTACGCGTCCTCGCGCTGGGGGACAGCGTCACCTGGGGCAACCGCGTCGGCGCCTTCGAGGCCTGGCCGGCGCAGTTGGGCCGCCAGACGGGCTGGGACGTCGTGAATCTCGGCGTCCCGGGATGGGACGCCAGCCAGTCGGCCGCACTGCTCGAGGCCGAGGGCGGCGCGTGGTCCCCGGACGCGGTCGTGTGGGGCACGTTCGCCAACGACGGAC
Source organism: Pseudomonadota bacterium (assembly GCA_039800105.1). Classification (GTDB taxonomy): domain Bacteria; phylum Myxococcota_A; class UBA796; order UBA796; family SXON01; genus CAMAXZ01. Next base: position 28,023 of record JBDLRI010000074.1, on the reverse strand, counting down.
GCCCGACGCACCTCGTGCGCGCGCGCACCACCAACGCGCCCGTGTTCGTCGGAACGGACGTGCCGGCCGAAGCCCGCCTGCTGCCATCCCCGATCGGCGCGTGGCTGCTCCGGCACAGCGCGCTCTACCGCACGCTGCAGGGCGCGACGTGGCTGCGGACGCCGGGTGCGCCGAGCTTCGACCGCGCTTGGTACGCCGCGCAGGTCGACCGTTTCGCTGCGTGGAGCGCGCGGTCCGGGGTTCCGGTCGTGGTCATGGCGCTCGCTCCGCACGTCCTCGTGACCCCCGAGAGCTGCACGGAGGGCTACGGTGCGATGTGCCGCACGGTCCGCACGGACTGGGAGTCGCTCACGGCGGTGCTGAACAGCCGGAGACTGCCGTGGGTCGACACGCTGCCCGCGCTGCGCGCGGACGGCCGACCCGCCTTCTGGCCCGGCGAGGCCCGGGACCCCGACCACCCGAATCCCGACGCCCACGCCCATTACGCCAGCTCGGTGGAACCCATCCTGCGCGCGGCGCTAGAACGGTAGCGGCGGCGTGGCGGCCGCGCGCCAGGGCAGCGCCACGGCACCCTCGGCCGGCAGGCGCTGGCCGTCGGGACCCACCCACGCGACCCAGGCGGTCTCCACGGGCAGGACGGCGCGGCCCTCGACGAGCGGGACGCGCACCGGGCGCGGGTCCCCCGGATGCGTGAGCGCCAGCACCACCCAGTCGGCGGCGAGCGCCGCGCCGTCGGTCTCCACGCGGAGCACGGGACACCCGCCGCGGGCGCCGAACCACGCGATCCGCGGGGTCCCCGGCGAGGGTGCCATCGCGCTGCCGCGCAGGTCGATCCGTCCGGCGCCCGCCCACGCGAACCAGTCGGGCCCGTCGGGCTCGGGCAGCGTCGCGCGGGGCGGCGTGACCTCCACCGGACGCGCCCCGCGCACCGGGCGGTGGAGCGCCTCCGGAGGCTCCCGGCCGCAGGCCCGCCAACAGGCCGCGAGGTGCGCACGGAACAGCGCGTCGAAATGGGGCGCGAACGGGGTGGAGAAGTCATCCCCGAACCACCAGAACCAGTCGCTCCCCTCTGCGGCCAGGAGGGGCTCCAGGCCTGCGGGGGGCCGTCCGGCGGCCTCCCAGGCCGCGCGGGTCTCCGCGAGCAGGCGCCACGCGGCGCGGTCCTCGGGATGGCCGATCCAGATGGCGAAGTCCGCGCGGATCCAGCTGCCGGTGTGGATCCTGCGGATCGTTCCGGCCGGCTCGGTGTCCGCCAGGGCCCCACAGGTGACCAGGCCGGGGCGCGCGAGGAACGCGCGCAGAAATCCCTCCCCGGCATCCGGGTAGGATTCCCATGGGTTCTCCCCGTCGAGGGCCAGCACGACACGCCGGGGGGCGTTGCGGGGGGTGGAACCCCCCGCCCCAGGAACGGCGCCACAACGCGCCAGCAGGTCTTCCGCAGCTGCCGCGCCGTCCCAGGTGGCGTAGACGAATCCGACGCGATCCGAAAGCGCCTGGTCGCGGAACAGCACGCGAAGTCCCGTGTCGCGGTCGCGCCATGGGCCCTCTTCGCCCGCGCTCCCGACGTCCCGCTCCGAGCGCGCGCGGACCCCGTCATCCGTGGCGACCCACCGGAAACCGGCATCGGCCGCGAGCCGCAGCACCTCGGGGCTCACGCTGCCCTCGCTCGGCCACAGGCCGCGCACCGACGCACCGGTCCACGCCTCCACCCGCGCTCGCCCGCGCACGAGCTGTTCCCGCGCGTCCTCGGGGGCACGAAAGCCGGGATCGGGGACGCCCGGCATGCATCTCCCCGCGTGCGCCGTGTCCACGAGCAGGGGCAGGATCGGGTGCGTGTACGGCGAGGCGCTCACCTCCGGCAGGTCGCGCCAGCGGGCCCGAAGGCCGGCGAGGAGCGCGCGCTGCGCCCCGAGCACGGCCTCCTTGTCGGATTCCGAGAAGTCCCTGCCGCGGGCGCGAAGCTCGGCCAGGACCGGAAACTCCCGCAGCGCGGTGAACCCGAACCACGCGAGGTTGCTCCACACCTGCAGGTCGCGCAGCAGCGCCGGCGTCCACGGCCGGCCGGACTCCCGATGCGCGAGAAGGCGTCCCCAGCCGGGAAACCAGCGGTAGGCGCCCGGATGGCCGGCGAAGAAGTGCTCCGACATCCATGCGATCTCGTGCGGGGCCAGGGTCGCGGCGGGTCGCTGCGCGAGATCGAGCCACGGGTCGCTCCCACCCTCGGCGTAGTGGTCCCACTGGTCGAGCAGCGAGGGCACGAGATTCAACGTGACCGCGGCGCCCAGCTCGCGGACCAGCGCGGGCACGTCGGTGTACCCGCGCGTCGCGTGCAGCCGCACCCAGGGCATGCGCGGCACGCGCGACGTCGGGTCCCGGTAGTCCGGCTGATGCATGTGGAGGAGGAGCGCGATCATCGTTCACGCCACGTATCGCGGGCCGGTGCCGGGATAGCAGCCTCGCATGCGCATCCCCGTCGCCATCCTCGGCGCGACCGGCATGGTCGGCCAGCGTTTCGCCCAACGCCTCGCGCGCCACCCCCGGTTCGAGGTCGTGGCGCTGGCCGCGAGCGACCGCAGCGCCGGCCGCCCCTACGCCGACGCCGCGCCATGGCGGCTGGACGGCGAAGCGCCCTTCGCCGACCTGCCGCTGCGCCCCTGCACACCCGAGGACATCGACGCGCCCGTGGTGTTCAGCGCCCTCGACTCGAGCGTGGCCCGCGAGACGGAAGCGGTGTTCCGGGACGCGGGACGCATGGTGGTCAGCAACACCAGCGCCTGGCGCATGGCGGAGGACGTGCCGCTCGTCATCCCCGAGGTCAACCCGGACCACGTGGAGATCGTGCGCGGTCGTCGCGGCGCCATCGTGTGCAACCCGAACTGCACGAGCATGCCGCTCGTGTTCGCGCTCGCGCCCCTGCACGCCGCGTTCGGGGTCGAGGCGGTGGCGATGGCGAGCTGGCAGGCCGTGAGCGGAGCCGGCTACCCCGGCGAGAGCGCGTGGGACATGCTCGGCAACGTGCATCCCCACGCCGGGGACGAGGAGGCCAAGCTCGCGGAGGAACCGCGCCGCATCCTGGGCCACCGCGACGGAACGCGCGTCGTGCACGCGCCGTTCCCGATCAGCGCGCGCTGCGTCCGCGTCCCGGTGGTGGACGGCCACCTCGTGAGCGCGCAGGTGAAGCTGCGCGGGGAACCGTCCGTCGGCGAGGTCGAGGCGGTCCTTCGCGCCTGGCGGCCCGCCGCACGGCTGCCGTCCACGCCGGAGCCGCTGCTGCGGTTCTCCACGCGGCGCGATCGCCCCGCCCCCCGCCCGGACGCCGACGCGGGGGACGGCATGGCCGTCACGCTCGGGCGCATCGAGCCGTGCGAGGTGTTCACCGTGAAGCTCTTCGCGCTGGCGCACAACGCGATCCGCGGCGCCGCGGGCGGCGCCGTCGCGGTTGCCGAGCTGCTCGAACAGCGCGGATTGCTGCCCACCGGCTGATCCCGCGACAGGGTCAGGGTCGGTGGCGGGGACGCGCGGTCCGCGCGACGAGCCATGACGCGACCAGGACGCAGGCGACGGCCACCCCGAGGGCACGCCACCACGAGGCGGAATCCGCACCGGGGCTCATGCCTTGCTTCGGGGCCGCCAGCACCAGCCACGCCCACGCGACCGCGAGCATGCCGACGAGCGAGGTGACGAGGACACGCCGTGCATCGGTCCACGGGGAACGGGGTGCGGGTTCGGCCATGTGCGCAAGGTCGACACCGCGGCGGCGCGCGTCAACCGCGGTCCCCTTCGCCTCCACGGCGCATGCGCGCCGCGTGCCGCAGCCAGGCGCGATGGGGAATGGCGGGAATGCCGCTCACGGCCTCGCCGGCGTCCACGTCGCGCGTCACCATGCTGAGCGCGCCGACCTTCGCGCCATCCCCCAGCTCCAAGTGGCCGAGGGCACCGGCGCGGGCCCCCATCGTGACCCCCCGCCCGAGGCGCGTGCTTCCGGCGACCCCCGCATAGGCCGCGAGAACACAGTCGGGGCCGAGGCGCGCGTTGTGGCCCACTTGCACCAGGTTGTCCAGCCGCGTCCCGTCGCCGACGTGCGTGACCCCGAGCGCCGCGCGGTCCACGCAGGCGTTCGCACCCAGCTCCACCCGGTCTCCCAGGACCGCCACGCCCACCTGCGGCACCGTCTCCCACGCATGGCCCGCGGGCGCGTCCGGCACCTGCGCGAGCCCGAACCCGTCGGCCCCGACGACGGCGCCCGGCTGGAGGACGCAGTCGTCCCCGAGCACACACCCGTCCATCACCACGCTGCCGGGCAACAGGCGGCACCGCGCACCGATGCGCGCGCCCGCCCCGACGTACACGTAGGGGTAGACCGTGGTCCCGGCGCCCACGGACGCTCCCGCGCCGACGTACGCGAACGCCATGACGCAGGCGCCCTGCGCGTCCCCCTCCACCACCGCGCGCGGATGAACGCCAGGATGGAAGGCGGGAGGCGGATGGAACAGGCGCATCGCGCGCAAGTAGGCCCGTTGGGGCGACCCGACCCGCACCAGCACCGCACCCTCGGGGCCTGGCAGACCCGCGCGCGCGCCTTCCGCCGCGGGCACCAGCACGGCCTCCGCCCGCGTCGCGGCGAAGGCGCGCGCGTAACGACGGTCCGAGAAATACGAAAGTTGACCGGGGCCCGCCTCGTGAAGCGACGCGACCCCCGTGACCGACCGGTTCCCGTCGCCCTCGACGGCGCCACCGAGGCGCGCGGCGAGTTCCGAGAGCCGCACCGTCCGCCCTACTTCTTCGGCGTGGCCGGCGCCGGGGACGCGACGGGATTCGCGGCGTTGTAGCGCGTGATCACCTCGGGAGTGAGGTCGATCGCCGGCGCGGCGTACACCACGCCGCCCTCGTTGACCTCCAGCACCAGCGCGAGGCCGCGCTCCTTGCCCAGGGCGGCGGCGATGGACTTCATCTTGTCCACCAAGGTCTCCATGGCGCCGTAATACGCCTGCTGCATCTCCTGCTCCGCGCGCTGCGCCGTCGCCTGGAACTGCGCCTGCATCTGCATCAGCTCCTCCTCCTTCTGCCGGCGCGCGGCGTCGCTGAGGACCAGCTTCTGCTTCTCGAGGTCCGCCATGCGCGTCTCGAGGTCCTTGCGGGTGCGCTCGATGGCCGCCTTGCGGTCCGCGTACATCGACTCAAGGCGCGCGCGCGCCTGCGTTCCCTCGCCCACCTCGTTGAGGGCGCGCTGGAAGTCGACCGTGGCGATTCCTGCCACCGGTGCCGAGGACGCTGCGGGCGCGGCAGGCGCGGCGAGCGCGGCGGGGGCGAGCCCCGCGAGGAGGAGGGGGAGCAGGAGACGTGCGGCCATGGTTTCTCTCCGGGAGGCGTCAGAACGCCGAGCCGATGGTGAAGTCGAAGACGGAGGTGCGTTCGTCCGGGAACCGGCCGATGGGGACGCCCCACTCGAACCGCAGCGGCCCGATGGGGCTGAACCAGCGGACGCCAGCGCCCGCGCTGAAGCGGAGCCCGGTCGGGTCGAACATGCCCTCGCCCCACGGATCCCCGAAGGTGTTGCCTGCGTCGAAGAACGCGACGACGGAGATGCCCGCCGACTTGAGGATCGGGCTCTCCAGCTCGAAATTGTTGACCCAGGTCTCGGTACCCCCGACCACCAGGCGGTCGTCCGCCGCCGCCGGGTCATCGGTCCCGACGAACTGGCTGCGGGGGATCCGGGTGTCACGGTAGCCCATGCCGCGGATGCTGGGGCCCAGGGAGAACGGGTCGTAGCCACGCACGCTCAGGATGCCGCCCGCGCGGAACCGATGGATGTACGGGACGATGGTCCCGTCCGTGCTCTGGATGTGTCCCATGCTGGAGTTGACCTTGAACACCAGCCAGTCGACCTCGTCCTTGGTGACGAGCGGCCGGTAGACGCGCAGGTTCGCCTGGGTCTGCCAGAAGTTGAAGTCACCCCCGAGCACGCTGAGGACGCGGTCCTCGTCGACGCGCCACCCGCCCGCCAGCTCGCTGGAGACGGAGAAGCGCACCCCACGCGTGGCGTTGATGCGGTTGTTGCGCTTGTCCACCTCGAACGTGAGACCCAGGCTGCTCGTGATGCCGTTGCGGTACAGCGCGCCGCCGAGGACCCGCTCCTTGTACTCGTCCAGCGAGAGCAGGCCGACGTCCTCGAGCGTGTAGTCCACCGCGAGCCGCATGTCGTTGCGTGCATCCAGGTACCGCCCCACCTGGAGGCTGCCGCCGCGCTGGTACTCGTTCTCGATGTAGGTGCGGGTATTGGTGAACCCGTCGATCTTGAAGGTCCAGCGCGTGTCGAGGAAGTACGGGTCGTAGAAGCTGAGGTTGCCCTGCTTCGTGCGCGCGCTGAAGTTCCCCGCGAGGCTCATGATGTAGCCGAGGCCGAGGAAGTTGCTCTTCTGGATGTTCGCGGTGAACAGGAAGCTGTCGGCGCTGCCGTACCCCGCGCCGATGCTGAAGCTGCCGGTCGGACGCTCCGTCACGTCCACCTTCATGTCGAGCACGTCCGCGGCGCCGCCGCGGGGCGTGTCGATGGCGACCTTCTCGAAGAAGCCGAGGCGCTCGAGGCGTGCCCGGGAGTCGCGCACATCGGCCGTCCGGTACACGTCCCCCTCGTTGAGCGGGATCTCCCGACGGATCACCTTGTCCCACGTGGGATCGTTGCCGGTGATGTCGATGCGCCCGATGCGCACGCGGTCGCCGCGCTGCACGTCGACCGCCACGTCCACCACGCCGCGCTTCGGGTCGGTCGCAGGGACCGGCGTGGCGTTGGCGAACGCATACCCGCGGTCTCCGTAGAGGTCCGACACGCGCTGCATCGCAGCCTGCAGGACCGAGAGCTTGAACCAGTCCCCTTCGCGAACGGGCGCGCCGCCGGTTCGCACGGCGAGCAACCCGGACGCCAGGCGCGGGCGCCAATCCTCGGTGATGGGCACGCCGGCCCGCTGGTCGCGCGCGAAGGCATCCTCGACGTCGCGCACGCTGGCACCGGCGAGCAGGGCCTCCACGGCGCCCCGCGTCAGGCCTTCCTCGGGGACGAAGTCGCCCTCGACGCGTAGCGCGCCGACCCGGTAGCGGGGTCCCTCCTCCACCGGGATGGACACGTTGATGAAGCGCTTGTCGGGGGTGAGGAAGGCGCGGGGCTCCCCGACGTTGGCGTCGACGTAGCCCTGCTCGAGCAGCACCGAGCGGATCACGTAGGTGTCGTTCTCGAGGTTCTGCTCGACGAAGGTCCCCCCGCTGCTGAGCCACGGGATCGGCCCCGCCGCGCGGGTCTGCATGAAGCCGCGGAACGCGCGGTCCGGCACGCCGGTGTTGCCGACGATGTCGACCTCGCGCACCAGCACCTTGCGGTTCTCCACGACCCGGAACGTCAAATCGACGAGATCGTCCCCGACCGGGGTGCGCTCCGGCGTCACCTCCACCAGGTAGAACCCCTTCTCGAGGTAGGCGTCGCGGAGGGCCTTCACGTTGGCGCGGATGCGCGTCTCGCTCGGCACGGTGAACGGCTCGATGTCGATCTTGTCGTTCAGGTCTTCCGACTTGACCTTCTTGTTGCCCGCCAGCGTCACCTCGCGGACGGCGGGCTTCTCCCGCACCTCCAACGTGACGACGCGCGCGTCCGGCGGTCCCGCGAGGCGCACGGTGACGTCATCCACGAACCCGGTGGCCCACACGGCGCGCACGGCCGTTCGCACCGACTCGGTGCGGAGCACGTCCCCGATCTGCAACCGGGCAGCCTCGAGGATGGCATCGCGCTCGACGCGACGCAGGCCGACGACCTCGATGCGCGCGACGCGTCCGGACACCTCCGCGTCCGCCTGCGTGGCCACGGCGGGGCGGTCGAAGCCCTCGGGCGACGCGGCGCGGGCGAGTGCGAAGGCCAGAAGGAGCATCACGCGCCGGCCTCCTCGACCAGTCGGCCCCCACGTAGCCGGGCACGGCGCGGAATGCGCGCCGCGACCTCCTCCGCGTGCGTGACGAGCACCAGCGTGGACCCGGCGGCCTCGGTCCGCGCGAGGAGCAGGGCGGTCACCTCGGCGGCCGTCACGGGATCGAGGTTCCCGGTGGGCTCGTCGGCCAGGATGAGCCCCGGTCCCATCATCAGCGCGCGCGCGATGGCGACACGCTGCTGCTCACCGCCGGAGAGCTCCCCCGGCGCGTGGCGCAGGCGATGGCCCAGCCCGACGGCGCACAGGCCCGCCTCGGCGCGGGCGCGCGCCTCGCGCAACGGCACGCCGGCGATGATCGCGGGCATCGCCGCGTTCGTCAGCGCGTCGTGGTCCGCCAGGAGGTGATGGTACTGGAAGACGAAGCCCACCCGCTGGTTGCGGTAGGCGTCGAGCCGCGAGGCACTGCGGCCGTAGAGCGGCTCGCCGTCGATGCGCACCTCCCCCTCGGTCGGCGGTTCCAGTCCGCCCAGGATGTGCAGCAGCGTGCTCTTGCCGGAGCCGGATTGGCCCAGGAGCGCGATGGCCTCTCCGGGTGACAGCGACAGGTCGATGCCGCGCAGCACCTCGATGACCTGGCCGGCCATGTGGAAGCGCCGCGTGAGCCCGCGGACCTCGAGCGACACCGCGTTCATTCGTACCGCAGCCCCTCGACGGGATCGAGCGCGGCGGCACGGCCGGCCGGGTACAGGGTGGCGACGAAGCAGATCGCGAGCGCGCCCACGACGATTGCGACGACATCCAGGGGTTCCACCACCACGGGCAGCGAATCGAGGAAGTACACGTCCGTGTCGAGCGGAAACTTGTAGCGGTCGAGGGCCCAACAGCCCGCAAGCCCGAGCACCGTCCCGAGGACCGTCCCGACGACGCCGACGATCACCCCCTCGAGGATGAACGCCGCGCGGATGTCCCTCCGCGAGGCGCCCATCGCGCGGAGGATGCTGATCTCGCGACCACGGGTGACCACCATCACGACGAGGTTCGTGACGATGCCCACCGCCGCGACCGTGATGATCTGCGCGAGGATCAGCCCCATCACGATCTTCTCGAGGCGCATGGCCGAGAACAGCGCCGCATTCATGTCCAGCCACGTGCGTCCGAAGTACGGGAACTGCAGGACCTGCTCGAGCGCGGCCTTGATGGCGTTCACGTCGTAGATGCGGGACATGGCGACGCGCGCCTCGATGCCGGTCACCTCGCCGCCGGTGAAACCGAGGAACTCCCGCGCGTCGTCGAGCGTGACGTAGGTCCACTTGCTGTCGAACTCGTAGAAGCCCGTGTGGAACAGGCCGGCCACGCGGAAGGCCCGCGTGGTCGGCATCGGCACGCCGAACGGCCCGGTGCCGCCGCCCACCGGGTTGATGACGAACACCCGGTCCCCCGGCGCCACGCGCAGCACCTCGGCCAGGCCGACCCCGAGCAGGATGCCCGGCAGCGCCTCGGTGTCCCCGGGCGGCTGCGCCGGCATCGTGGCGGGCGCGTGCAGGGTGTCCAGCACCCGCACACGGGACGCGGCGTCGGGGAGTGGGCCCGCCGGGCCCACCTCCAGGGTGTCGACGACCTTGGTCACGCGCCGCGTGCCGACCGGATCGACTCCCTTCAGCACGGCGCCGCTCAGGCCGCCCGCGCTCCGGATCATGACCTCGGTGTACACGAACGGCGACGCCGCCTCGACCCCCGCCACACCCTCGGTGGCGGTGACGACGCGCGCGGGCTCCGCCACGGGCCCACCATGCGCCAGCACCACGAAATGCGCGTTCGCACCCAGGATCTTGTCGCGCAGGTCCTCCTCGAACCCGTTCATGACGCTGATCACGATGATCAGCATCTGCACGCCCAGGGTGACGCCGAGCACCGACAGCACGGCGATCAGGCTGACACCCGCCGCCTGCCGACGCGAACGCAGGTGCGACAGCGCGACGAGGAGGGGAAAACGCACGCGCTCAGGACCGCGGGCGCAGGGTCGGGAACAGGATGACGTCGCGGATGCTGGCGCTGTCGGTGAGCAGCATGACCAGGCGGTCGATGCCGATCCCCTCCCCGGCCGTGGGCGGAAGCCCGTAGGTCAGCGCCGTGACGTAGTCCTCGTCGAAGTACATCGCCTCGGCGTCCCCGCCCTGCCGCAGCCGGGCCTGCGCCTCGAAGCGCGCGGCCTGATCGACCGGGTCGTTGAGCTCGTTGAAGCCGTTGGCGATCTCCCGTCCGGCGATGAACAGCTCGAACCGATCCGCCAGCCACGGGTCCGCGTCGTTGCGGCGCGCCAGCGGGCTGAGCTCGATGGGAAAATGCGTGACGAAGGTGGGAGACACCAGCGTCTTCTCGACGTCCGCATCGAACACGGCCTCCCACGTGCGGGCGACCGACGCGGGCGGCTCGACCTCGCGGGCGTACCCGGCGCGCCAGGCGGCGTGGAGCTTCGCGAGGTCGCGGGTGTCCGACCCCGCAAGCGAGAGGTCCTCCCGGCCGACGGCGGCCAGGCGGCCATTGACGGCGTCCCGCACGGCATCCTCGTAGCGCAGGCGGCGGAACGGAGCATCGAACGCCAGGGTGGCGCCCTGGTAGGCGATCACGTCCGACCCGCACACGTCCGCCACCACGCCGCGGAGCATCACCTCGGTCATGGCGGCGAGGTCCTGCCAGGTCGCGTGCGCCTGGTAGAACTCCAGCATCGTGAACTCGGGGTTGTGGGTCGAGTCGATGCCCTCGTTGCGGAAGTTGCGGTTGATCTCGAACACGCGCTCCAGCCCCCCCACGACGAGCCGCTTCAGGTACAGCTCCGGCGCGATCCGCAGGTAGAGGTCCACGTCCAGCGCGTTGTGGTGCGTGACGAAGGGGCGCGCGGTCGCCCCGCCCGGGATTGCCTGCATCATCGGGGTCTCGACCTCCAGGAAGCCGCGGGCCTCCAGGAAGTCGCGGATCCACCGGATGGCACGGGAGCGGCGCTGGAAGGTCTCCCGCACCTCCTCGCTCACGAGAAGGTCGAGGTAGCGCTGGCGTTGCCGCACCTCCGGATCGGTGACGCCGTGCCATTTGTCCGGCAGCGAGCGAAGGCACTTCGTCAGCAACACCAGCTCGGAGGCCTGCAGCGTCAGCTCGCCCGTGCGGGTGCGCATGAGGACGCCACGCACCCCGACGATGTCCCCGAGGTCGAGCTTCTTGAACAGCGCGTGCGCGGCCTCCCCGACCTCCTCGCGGCGCACGTAGATCTGCATGCGGCCCTCGCGGTCGAGCAGTCGCCCGAACCCGGCCTTGCCCATGTCGTTCTTGAACAGGAGGCGACCGGCGATCCGGAACTCCCCGAGGCTCTCCAGCGCGGGGGGAGGCGTTGCGGAGGGGGTGTCCCCCTCCGCCCCAGGCGAAGGCTCCGGGCCCTGCGCGGCCTTGCGCAGCTCCTCGGAGGTGTGGAGGACCTCCCATCCCACGGGCCAGGCGGGAACGCCTTCGGCGTGGAGGGTGCGAAGCTTGTCGAGCCGGTCGTCGTCGAAGGCGTACATGGCCAGGGCGGCTAACGCGTTCGCCACGGTGGCGGAGGCCTGTTCACGCCTCGCCGGCGGGTCGCTCCTCCGCGAGCGCGACCACGATCGCCTCCAGCTCCTCGCGCTCGACGACGTAGTCCGCGTTGCAGAAGTGACAGTTCACCTCGGCCCGCCCCTGTTCGTCGATGATCGTCCGGAGCTCCTCGTGTCCGAGACCGCGCAGGATCGCGCGCACGCGCTCGGGTCCACAGCTGCACCGGTACCGGATCGTCTGCGCCCCCAGGATCTCGAGGGAACCACCGATCGAGGCGTCACCACCGATGATTCCGCCGAGACCCTTCATGAGAAGCTTGAGGTCGGGGGCACGGTCTCCCTCGAGACGGGCACGAAAGTCGTCGGCGTCGGCGTGGGGCAGCTTCTCCACGAGCAGCCCCCCCGCGAAGACCAGGTTGCCCGCGCGATCGCGCTCCGCCTGCACCCACACGCGCGAGTCCACCTGCTGACTCGTGACGAGGAAACGTCGCAGCGCGTCCTCCAGCGTCTCGTCCTTCACGTCGGCCACGCTGCGGTAGAGCTCCGTCTGCCACAGGGACTTGAGCACCATCAGGGTGCCGCTGAACGCGCGCCCCGGGACGAGGCGCTGGGGTACGAAGCGACCGCGCGTGGTGCCGTCGCCGTTCACGTCGACCACCAGCGAGAACTGCGGGGTTTCCCCCGCGATCTGCAGCGTGAGGCGTTCGTCCCCCTTCACGTGCGCGCTGAGCAGCAAGGCGGTGAGCATGCCTTCCGCCGCGATCACCGAGGCGTTCCCGGCGAGTCCGTGGCGCGACTTCATCTCGAGGGCCGGCGCCAGCGCGTCCACCGCGACGAAACGCGCGTTGCCGTCACAGCACAGGCCCACGAAGTAGTTTCCGATGGAATCCGGGTTCATGCGTGGAGATCCTTCATGTATCTTCGGCGGTTGCCGTTCCAGGCTCGCGGGCGAGCCTGCGGGCGACCCAGGGGGTCACGGCCACCGTGAACAGGATGCGAGGCACCTGCACGAGCTTGGTGAGCACATAGGCCGCGACCAAGGTGGTCCCGGTGAGATTTCCCGAGGGCGTGAGCGCATCGGCGAGCCCGGAGCCGAGGTGGTTGCGCACGACGCCGGTCACCGACGCCAGGGCCTGCGCGAGCGGGTCGCGAAATCCAAGGTGCAGCAGCGTGCCGAAGACGACCATCGAGACGCAGGTGGTCCCGAGGTAGATCATCAGCCCCAGCCGTCCGTACGGCGCGAGCCGCGCCTTCCAGCTCATCCGCCCACCGCGCGGGTGGCCGCCGACCGGATGCGCGCCAGGAACGGCGCGGCCTCGACGAACCCGATGGTCGCGTCCACACGCGTACCGTCGGGACGGGCGACCACCACCGTCGGAAGGCCGAGCACGCCGTAGCGTTGCTGGATCGCCGTCACGGCGGCGTCGGCGCGATCCGTGCAGTCCACCCGCACGGCCACGAACCCCTCCCGGATGGCCGCCGCCACCGCCGGATCGGAGAACGTGTAGCGATCGAGCTCGTGGCACGCCGCGCACCATTCCGCGGTGAAGTCGATGAGGAGTGGCTTGCCCTCCGCCTGCGCGCGGGCGCGCGCCGCCGCCTCGTCCGACATCCACGTGACCGTGGGGACCGTGGACGCGGCGCCGCTCGGGGCGAGTCCGACCGGGGCCAGCACGAAGCCGCGCGTGAGCAGCACGCCGAGCAGCAGGTACGCTCCGACGAGCCCCGCGACCACCGACACGAGGATCCGGCCGCGTCGCAGCACGAACCCTTCGCCGTCGTCGGGATCGGGCCATGCGAACACCGCCGTCCACAGGAGCACGAAGGCCGTCGCGAGCGCGGTCACGACCACGGGCAGCTGGGGCGCCACGTAGTAGATCGCGCCGAGCCACATCACGACGCCGAAGGCCTTCTTGACCGTGTCCATCCAGGCGCCGCGCGACGGCATCCAACCGCTGGCCGCGCCGGTGACGAGGAAGATCATGCCCATGCCGAGCGAGAAGGCGAACATCAGCCCCGCGCCCAGGCCCACCTCGCCGCCCTGACCGATGAGCGCGAGCACGCTCGCGACCACGGGACCCGAGCACGGCCCGGCGAGCACGGCGCCGACCATGCCGAGGATCAGCGCTCCTCCGAGGCTTCCTCCGCCTCCGTGGCTTCCGAGCCGCGCCTGAAGCGCGCCCGGGACGGCCACGTCGAACACGCCGAACATCGACAGCCCCATGGCGAAGAAGAACGCCGCGATGCTCCCGACCACCCACGCGCTCTGGAGCCAGCTCCCGAACAGCGCGCCCGTGACCCCCGCGAACACCCCGAGCGCGGTGTAGACGAGCGCGAGTCCCAGCACGTAGGCGCCCGACAGAGAGAGCGCTCGGAGGCGCGATCCCGCGCTGCGCGCACCCAGGATGCCCATGGTGATGGGCACCATCGGCAGCACGCACGGGGTGAGGCTGACTCCCAGCCCGGCGACGAAACAGAGCGCCACGAGGGCGAGCATGCCGCTCCCGCGGGCCTTGACGAACGCATCGTCGGCGGGAGGCGGCGGTGCCGGGGGTTCCACCGACGCGGCCGCAGCGGGCTCGGCCTTCGGCGGCGCGCCCAGGGCCGGCAGGGCCGGTGCGTCGAGAGACACGCGCAGGGTCTCCGTGGTCGGCATGCGACAAAGGGTCGCGCCCTTGCAGGCCTGGTAGCTCACCTCGAGGTCCACCTCGCGGGCGTCGCCCGTGGCGGCGAGCGGTACCACGATGTCGAGGTCGTGCGTGTAGTCCTCGCGTTCGGTCCCGTCCGCGGGGGATCCGCTCTTCTCACCGGCCGGCAGGTCCACCGTGCCGAGCGTCCAGCCGCCCGCCGAGGCCGGGAGCCCGAACGCCACGAACGCGCGGTTGACGTGCCAGTCCCCCTGCAGGTCGAAGCGCACGGCCACGGTGCCCGGCGAGGGCCCCGCGCCGGACAGCAGGCGAACCGCGACCTCCTCCGCGGGGGGCGTCTCGGCGCGCGCCTCCCCCACGATCGGCAGGATCCGCGATGCACCGGGCCGGGAAGCACCGACGACGACCTGCGCGTCGAGCGTCTCCTCCTGCGGAAAGTAGCAGGTGGACGCATTGCAACCCTGATAGCGCACCTGGAGGCGCACCGGGTGCGACCCCGCCTTCGTCGACGCGGGCACCCGCACCGGAAGCTCGACCCAGACATCATCCTCGTAGCTCTCGCGCATCTGGGACGGGTTGGCGGGATCGGGACGCGACACGCCCGGCGGGTAGCTGGGTGCACGCAGCGTCAGACCGGCCGCGTCGAGCACGCGCACGTCCAGCATGTCGCGGTACACGTGATGGCGCTCCGGCACCGCCAGCACCACCGTGAGCGTGCCCTGCCCACCCGGGGCGACCGTGAGGGGGCGGGCCTCCACGCGGAACGGGTTGGCGGGCGCCGCCCAACCGACCGGAAGACTGGCGAGGACGAACAACCAGAACGACAACAGCGACGCAACCATGGCGGGCTGCTATCGCGGACCGGAGGAACCCGCCGTCGCCGGCACGTGACCCACGCCGCAAGGCGTTAGGGCACCGCGCGACCCTGGAGCCACCATGCCCCTGTTGACCGGCGACCTCCCCTCCTCCGTCCGTTCCGTCCACGTGATGGGCATCGGCGGCACCGCCATGGCGGCGCTGGCGGGGATGCTGAAGGATGCCGGCTACACGGTCACGGGGTCCGACACGGGCGTCTACCCACCCATGAGCGACTACCTGGCGAGCCTCGGGATCGAGGTGATGATCGGCTACGAGGCGCGCAACCTCGCCCATCGTCCGGACCTCGTCGTCGTCGGCAACGTGATCCGCGCGGAGTACCCCGAGGCGCAGGCGCTCCTGGCATCCGACCTCACGTGGTGCAGCTTCCCGCAGCTGCTCGGGGGTCGTTTCCTCGTGGATCGCCACCCCATCGTCGTCGCGGGGACGCACGGCAAGACCACGACCACGGCGCTCACGGCGTACCTGCTCGACGCGGCCGGCCAGGACCCGGGTTTCCTGATCGGTGGTCGTGCCACGAACTTCGATCGCACGGCACGCACGGGCACCGGGCGACCCTTCGTCGTCGAGGGAGACGAGTACGACACGGCCTTCTTCGACAAGGGCCCGAAGTTCCTCCACTACCGCCCGAAGACCGCGATCCTGACCTCGGTCGAGTTCGACCACGCCGACATCTACGCCGATCTGGACCACGTCAAGTCGAGCTTCCGCAGGCTCGTGGACATCCTTCCCGCCGACGGGTGCCTGGTCGCGCGATGGGACCATGACGACGTGCGTGACGTCTGCCTGCGCGCGTCCTGCGAGGTGCGTGCCTACGGGCACGGGCAGGCGTGGGACGGCCGCATCGACGACGTCGACACGCAGCGTGGCACCATGCGGTTCACCGTGCTGCACCAGGGCAACCCGTGGGGACGCTTCGAGAGCCTCCTCGTCGGGGAACACAACCTCTACAACCAGGTCGCGGCGGTCGCGGCACTCGCGCGCGAGGGCCTGACGCCCGAGCAGCTGGCGGCCGGGTTCGCAGGCTTCCGCGGCATCAAGCGGCGCCAGGAGATCATCGGGGAGCCGCGCGCGATCACCGTCATCGACGACTTCGCGCACCACCCGACCGCGGTCCGCGTGACGCTCGAGGCGCTTCGCATGCGGTTCGGAGGCCGCCGGCTGTGGGCGATCTTCGAGCCGCGCAGCGCCACCAGCCGCCGCGCCGTGTTCCAGGAGGCCTACGCGGAGGCCTTCGATGCCGCCGACGTGGTGGTCGTCGCGGCTCCCCACGACCAGTCCCGCATCGCTTCGGAGGAGCGCTTCGACAGCCAGTGCCTGGTCGGGCGCATCCGCGCGCGCGGCCGCGAGGCGTTCACCTTCGACACCCCGGCCGAGATCGTGGACGTGGTGTCCGCCAACGCCCTTCCGCACGACGTGGTCGCGATCCTGAGCAACGGCGGGTTCGGGGGCCTTCACGGCAACCTGGTGCGGGCGCTCTCCGCGCCGGCGCAGCCCGCGTGAGCTCCACCGCGCGACGGGCGCGGCTCGTGGCGTGGTGGCGGGCCCTGCGCGACCCCGCGGTCCCGTGGAGGCGCCGCGCGCCCGTTTGGCTGGCGCTGGCCTACGTGATCAGCCCCTTCGACTTCATCCCCGAGGCACTCCTCGCGTGGGTGGGACTCGGGGACGACGTGACCGTGGGCCTCTTCCTCGTGCGCAGCCTCTGGACGCTGCCCGAAGCGCGCCATCTCGACGTGGACCCGCCCGACGCGCCGGTCACCCCGTCACGGTGACGCCATCGCGCGTGAACCGGAGCCCGAGCACGTACTTGTCGACCGCGGCGTTGTCCTGGACGAGCACGACGAGGGTGTGCAACCGACCGGTGGCGGCACCCGCGAGCGTCCAGCTTCCCGATTGGCCGTACTCGACCTGGCCCAGCACCTGCCCGTCGAGCAACACCCGCGCCCCGTCGTCCACGTCATCGAGCGCCACGACGTAGCGTGACGGGTCATCGCCCGGGTCGATCCAGAAATCGCACAGCACGTAGGCGAAGCTCACGCCACGCAGGCGCCGCACGCTGCTCGCGGCCCGCAGGTCCAGCGGGCCCGTGACCGGCGTGGGTGCGCCGGCGCGGGCGCGGATCCACGCCGCCAGGATTTCGAAGTCCCCCGACGGGTCCACGCTGCCGAGGAGTCCGTGCACCCCGCTGGCCTCGTACCAATACCCGTCGGGGTCCCCGACACGGTCGACCGCGCGGTCGGGCACGTCCGTGTCGAAGATCGAGGGGTCGTCCACGATGTACCAGCCACCGGCCAGCCCCGGAAACGGCCGGGCCATCCCGAACTGGTGTGCGCGGGCGAGCGGCTGGTCGGGGTCATCGCTCGCGGCCTGCAGCCACGCCTCCGACCCGACGGCCTGGGAGGGGGCGTAGGTCACCGCGACCCTGCGCGCCTCTCCGGGCTGGAGGACCCACGGCAGCGGCCCGTTCTCCCCGGTGCGGACGTCCAGCGACATGCCGTCACCGGGCGCAAGTCTCACGTCGGACACGTGCAATGCCATCCGTCCCTCGTTCCGGACCTGCACGTTCACCTGTGCGGCGGCGCCCACCGCGACGACTCCGAAGTCGTGCACCTCCGGGTCGAGGACGATGCGCGGCGCCGGCATCGGAACGTCCGGGGCGCCGGTGTCGGGGTACGGCGTGGGGCCGCCCGACCCCTTGGTCAGCGCGTAGTCCGAGCAGGCCGCGAGGAGGAGAAGCAGGGTGGAGCGCATGCCAAGGCGACCCGCGACGCGCATGGAACATTCCCGCGCTGCGCCCCGGACGAGCGCTACCCGCCCGAATCCTCGCCGCCCGCCGCTTCGTCCGCGAACCACGGAACCGCGATCGCCGCGGTCGCCGCGCCCGCCGCGGCACCCTGCGTGGTGCCGCCGGTGAACAGCACCGTTCCGTCGAGGAGCACCGTCAGCGCGCACCCCGCACGGGCGCGATCCATCGGGATGCTGGCCAGCCGGGTGCCACTGCGCGGCGCAACCAGCTCCGCGGCCGCGCCGGCCTCGCTGCGGGCCGAATCCCCGTACCCGCAGCCCACCACCACGACATCCGGGTCGGTCCAACGGGCCCACCGCCCGTCGACGCGCGGAGCCCCGAGCGCCCGGCTCGGCTCGAACATGCCGGCCGCCGCGTCGAAGCGATGGGTGCTCGCGACCGCGACGTCATCGTCCACCCGCACCCCGCCCGCGATCCAGGCATCGCCGGCTCCCGTCGGCACGACCATCGCACGGCGCACCTTCGGCCCCTCCACGCCGTCGGCGTGCGGGGTGAAGCTCGCACCCGGATCCCCGTCCTCGGTGGGCGCCCAAAGCCCCGAGCTCGCCGCGTCCTCCCCGAGCACGAGGACACGCTCTCCGGCCACAGGCACGCAACCGGTGACCTTGGACGGGTCGAAATCGCGCATCGGCACGGGTTCGAACGTCCATCGGCCCTCGACGGGCTTGAGGTAGTCCGCGACGTCTCCCGCCGCGCCGCCCAGGACGATCGCCTGCCGCTCCTTCCATCGCGCCACGCAATGGCCGACACGACCGACCTCCATCGTTCCCTGCGCCGTGCGAACGCCGGTCTCGATGTCCACGAGAAACGAATCCCGCAGTGCCACGGTGCCCTGGCGCGTCCGCGCCTCGCCGCCCGCGACCAGCACGTCCCCGTCCTCCACCTCGATGGCGACGAGGTCGGCCGCGCCGGCCGCGAGCGGCGTGTCCTCCGCCGTGAAGGCCCATGCGACCGGGTCGAAGCGCTCCACGCCGGCCAGGCTGCGCAACCCGTCCGGGTCCGTTCCGCCCAGCAACAACACGCTGCCGTCCCGCATGCGCCGGGCGAGATGTCGCGCGCGCGCCACCTGCATGCGCGTCGTGAGCGGAAGCGCACGGTTCACGGGGAGGAACACCATGGGGACACGGGTCTCCACGTCCGGACCCAACACCACCTCGCGCGTGCGACCCGCGCTGCGCACGCGTCCGTCGGCGTACCCGAGCAACCGGATCTCGACCACGCCGAAGCCGTCCACGGACGGCAGCGCCAGCGTCTCACCGGGCGCCGCCTCGATGCTGGCGACCGTCTGCCCGTCGGACCGTGCCTCGAGGACGAGGTGGTCGAGGTCTTCCCACGGATCGCAGCCGGCGCACTCGGTGGGGTTGACGAGGTCGACGACGAGCGACGCCGTGCGCCCGCCGACGGTCACCTCCTCCGGATCGCGACAGGCGACCAGCACCGCGAGCAGCGGCATCCGGGGAAACATGCCTGCGGGACGAGGGTGAATCAACCAGCCTCCAGCGCGCTGGTATCACGCGGACGCGACGAAACCCTCCGCGTGGAGGCGCGCGTAGACCCCGCCTGCGGCCAGCAGCTCCGCGTGACGGCCGACCTCCACGACGCGCCCGCCGTCGAGCACGACGATGCGATCCGCACCGACGATGGTGCTGAGGCGATGGGCGACCACGACGCAGGTGCGCGTCCCCCGGAGACGCGCGACGGCTTGCTGGAGCAGCTGCTCCGTGACGGGGTCGACGGAGGCGGTGGCCTCGTCCAGCACCAGGATGGCGGGCTCCCGGGCGAGCGCCCGGGCGAGCGCCACGAGCTGCGCCTCGCCCGCGCTCAGGTTCCCTCCCCGCTCGCGCACGACGTGGTCGAGACCGTCGGGCCACCGCGCCGCCATGGCGCCGAGGTTGGAGGCCTCGATCGCAGCGTCCACGCGGACCGGGTCGAGCGTCCCATCCCCGAGCGTGACGTTGAAGCGCAGGGTGTCGCGGAACAGCTGCACTTCCTGGCGCACCGTCGCCATCGCGCGGCGGACCGCATGCGGAGAGATGCGCGCGAGCTCCACGCCGTCCAGCTCGATGCTCCCGAGGTAGCCGTCGTGCACGCGACCCAGCAGCCGTACGAGCGTGCTCTTGCCGGATCCGCTCCGCCCCACGACCGCCACGACCTCGCCGGGCGCGGCGTCGAACGAGACGTCCCGCAGCACGTCGGGCGCCTCCGGGGCGTAGCGGAACGACAGGCCGCGCACGCGCAGCGCCCCGCGCAGCCGGGTCGCGTCCACGTCGCCAGGGGTGATGTGCTCGGTGACGGCGAGCAACGCGCCGATCTTCTCGAGCGCCGTGCCCGCGCGCTGCAGGAAGGTGACCTTGCCCGAGAACTCCCGCAGCGGCCGGAACAGGCGGTCCACGTAGTCCACGAACGCGACGACGAGGCCGACCGTCACGCCGTCCGGAACATCGGGCGCGGCACCCGCGCCGAGCAGGCCCATGCGCCAGGCACCGTAGCCGAGCATCGCGGCGACACAGAGGCTCGCGACCCCGTCGATGAGCGCGTACAAGGCGGCGTCGTAGACGTTGTTCACGACGTTCGCATCGCGATGACGCGCGTCCAGCTCCGCGAAGCGCGCGGACGCGCGGGCCTCCTGTCCGTGGAGCTGCAGCATCTCCACGCCCGCGAGGCGCTCGGCGAGGTAGGTGTTGAGCGCCGCCAGGGCATCGCGCACCTCCGCGAAGAGCACGCGCATGCGGCGTCGGAACCAGTCGATGGTCACCGCGAGGGGCAGGCCGAGCACCAGCAGCACCCCCGTGAGACGCGCGTCCAGCAACGCCATGGCGACGAGCGTGCCGCCCATGATCAGCACGTCGAGCACCATCGAGATGCTCCCCGCGGTGAGGGCCTCGTTGAGCGCCTCCACGTCGCTCGTGACACGGGTCAGCACCTGCCCCGTGGGCTGCCGCTCGAAGAACCGCTGCGAACGCGACAGGACGTGCGCGATCAGGCCGCGCCGCAGCCGCGCGATGCTGTTCTCCGCGCCGGTCGCGAGCAGCATCGTGTAGGCACCCTCCAGGACGAACCCGGCCACCACGCACGCGAGGTACTGCAGGGCCGTCGCGCCGAGCCCGTCGGACGTCCCGGCCACGACGTGCCCGTCGAGGGCGTCCTTGAGCACGAGCGGCTGCAGGAGGCCTGCCCCGGCGATGGCCGGCGCCAGCGCCAACGCCGCCACGAAGCGCCAACGGTCAGGCCGTAGCCAAGGCCACGCGGTCCTCCACGCGTTCATGCCGCGCCCTCCCCGACCTGCGCGGTCCAGGCGTCACGGTAGGGACCCGGGCGCGAGAGCAGCGCGGCGTGGGTACCGCGATCGACGATGCGACCCAGGTCCATCACGAGGATCAGGTCGGCGTGCTCGAGCGCGCTCAGGCGGTGGCTCACGAGCACCCGCGTGCAGCCGCGCGCACCTCCCCGCGCGCGCAACTCCCGCACCAGCTCCTGCTCGGTGACGTGGTCCACGGCGGAGAGCACGTCGTCCAGCAACACCACTTCGGCGTCCCTGGCCAGCCCACGTGCCAGCGCCACGCGCTGGCGCTGCCCGCCGGAGAGCACGATACCGCGCTCCCCGACCACGGTGTCGATGCCATCCGGCAGCATCGCGAGGTCCGGCGCGAGGGACGCCGCGCGGGCCGCGGCCTCGACCACGGCGTCCGGGGCACCGAAGCCGATGTTCTCCCGGATGGTCTCGCCGAGCAGGAAGGGGGACTGGGACACGACGACGAGGTGGCTCCGCCACGTGGCGAGGTCGAGCGTGGTCACGTCCACCCCGTCGATGAACACGGTGCCAGCCGGCGGATTGTGGAGGCGCGCCAGCACCCGCAGCAGCGTGGTCTTTCCCGAGCCGGTGGCGCCGTAGACACCGACCGTGGCTCCCGCCGGGATCTCGGCGTGCACATCGTGGAGCACGCGGACGTCCGGCGCGTCCGGGTAGGCGAACGAGAGACCGCGCAGCGCGATCGAGGGCGCGCGACCCGGACACGGCCACGCGACCGGGTTCGGACCCTCGGGCACCTCGGGCACGACGTCCAGGACCGCGTGGATCCGCTCCAGCGCGGCCTCGGTGCGCTGGAACACGGGCACGAGCACCCCGAGGAGCCGCAGCGGCATGAGCACGTACGCGACGAGCCCCACGAACGCGGCGAGCTCGCCGGGTGTGAGGCGTGCCTCCGGGCCCATCGCCATCGGCCCGCCGAGCGCGAGCAGCGCCCACACGCACACGCCCCCCGCGACGGTCAGCAGGGGGAACACCACCGCCCGGAGGCGGGCCATCTGGAGGCTCGTCGCACGCACGGCATCCGCGCGGGCACCGATCCGTGCGACGAAGACGTCCTCCACGTCGAACGCCTGGATGGTGGCGACGCCCTGGATCGCGGCGAGGAGGTCGTCACTGAGGTCGCCGAGCTGGCGTTGGGCGAGCCGCTGGAGCGCGAAGCTCCGCCGCGTCCCCCGCAGGACGGCCAGGAACCCGAGCGCGATCGGAACGGCCGCCACGAGCGTGAGCCACGGGGACATGGCGAGCATCTGCCCCACCGAAAGGACCAGCGCCGCGGCCACGTTCACGCCCTGGAGCAGCGCGAACCCGGCGAAGGCGCGCGCGTAGGTGACGTCGGAGGTCAGGCGCGCCAGCAGGTCCCCCGTCGGGCTGGACGCGTAGAACGAGGGAGGCAGGCGCAGCGCGTGCGCGAAGAGGTCCTCGCGGAGGCGGAACTCGGCGAGCCGTCCGGGGGTGAAGAACCACACGCGGCTGAGGGTGCGGCAGACGATCACGGACACGCCGAGCGCGGCGATGTGCCACGTGGCGGTCGCCACGCCGTCCGTGCCGGCGCGGAGCGCGTCGAGTCCGGCCGCCAGCTCCATCGGCACCCGCACGCCCAGCCAGTTCGTGGCCAGCACCGCCACGGTGCCCGCGACGTACCAGCGCCACAGCGGGAGGGCATAGGCACGGAGGAAGCGCGGCAGGTGTAGGCGCCGCGCGGGCGCGCTGGACGCACCGGGGGAGGCGTTGCGGAGGGGGCCGGCCCCCTCCGCCCCATCGGCGGCGGCGTTCACGCGCCCACGATCTCGTCGGGCGTCGTGTGGACGCCCTCCAGGAGCTGGTCACGACGGGCCAGGATGTCCGCGTCGAGCGCGCGCATCGCCTCGTCCATGCGGTCGAGGTAGCGCTTGTGGGGACGCCGCAGCCCCTCGGCGAACAGCGCGTGGACGAGCCACGGGAACACCGCGGTGACGTCGCAGTGGCAATACACGCTGCTGTGCTCGACGCACTCGGCGCTCACCTTGCCCCAGGTGTGCCCCTCGCCCGCGGGGCAGGAGCTCAGCGCGCCGTTGTCCACCGGATCGACGCAGAACTGCACGTCGATGTCGAATCCGCGCGCGTCCAGCTCGAAGATCTGGCCGAGCGTCGGCTCCCCCTGCAGCGTGTAGTTCTTCGGCACGCCGCCGCCGAGGATCCACACGGCGGTCTGGCCCTCCTGTTGCGCCATCCACTGGATGGCGGCCATCGCGTGCACGTCGGCCGCCACGTCCAGGCTGAAGCGGAAGGCGTCGCCGAGCACCGCGCGCAGCTTCACGACGTTGAGGAAGATGCTGCCGTCCTGCGGGGCGCCCACGAAGATCGGCACGCCGTACTTCCACGCCGTCGCGAGGAGACTGTGCTGGTCGACGCCGATGCGGGTCTCGATCTCCCAGAGGCGCTCGCCCAGCTTCGCGTGGAACTCCGCGGTGGTCATGGGTCGCTGGAAGTCGGGCTGCGCGACGAGCCACGAGAACAGCCGATCCGTGCGCAGCAGCACGTCCTCGGGGAACGCGATGTCGTAGATGCGGATGATGCGCGCCTCGCGGAGCATCGTGTCGCCTGCGTCGGGGGCGATCTCGCGCAGGCGGAAACCCAGCACGCGATGGGCGTCGTGGTAGAGGTTCGCGCCCGTGGTCGTCAGCACGTCGATGAGGCCCGCCTCGATGAGCGGGACGATGCACGAGCGGTGCAGCCCCGCGGGGGTCATGGCGCCGGAGAGCGTGGTGAACACCGCGTGTCCGCCGAGGGACGCCTCGCGCATGAGCCGGTGGGCCTCGCGGACCTGACGGCCCACGAACGCGGGGAACGCCGTCGCGAGCAGCTCCGCGGGCGTCTCCTTGCCCGTGACCCCGCGCGGACGGACCTCGCGCTGACGCTCGAAATGGGCGCGCACGGCGGCGGCCTCAGCGGTCTCTTCCACGGACTCGGACATCGGGACCTCCAGGGCGGCCCCCGTATCGCGGAGCGTCAGCCGGCGCCGACGATCTCGCCGCGCAGGCTGTTGGCGAACGCGCGCGTGACGCGCACGTCCACCCACGTGCCCGCCCACGCCGGGTCCCCCGGGAAGTTGATCGTCTTGAACGTGCCGGTGCGGCCGCACACGACGCCGTCGTCGTGGGCGCTCGGCCCCTCGACGAGCACGCGCTGGACGGTACCCTCGAGCGCGCGGTGCGACTCCAGCTGGATCTCGCGCTGCCGGGCCTGGAATCGCGCCAGCCGCGCCAACGCGACCTCCTGCGGCACGGCGTCGTCGAGCAGGCGCAGCGCCGGCGTCCCGGGGCGCGGGCTGTAGACGAAGCTGAAGCTGCTCTCGAAGCGGACCTCCTCGAGCAGCGACACGGTCGCGTCGAAGTCCTCGTCCGTCTCGCCCGGAAACCCCGCGATGACGTCGGTGGAGAGCACCAGGTCGGGCCGCGCGTCCCGCAGTTTCGCGACAACCTCGAGGTAGCGCGCGCGCGTGTAGAACCGCTTCATGCGACGCAGCACGCGGTCGGAGCCGCTCTGCACCGGCAGGTGCAGGTGCGACGCGAGCTTCGGAAGGTCGCGGTAGCAGGCGACGACGTCGTCGCCCATGTCGCGCGGATGCGACGTCGTGTAGCGGATGACCTCGACCCCCGGGACGTCGTGCACGCGCCGCAACAGGTCCGCGAACGTGGGCATGCCCGCGACCTTCAGCCCGTAGCTGTTCACGTTCTGCCCGATGAGGGTGATCTCGCGCACGCCGCGCTCCGTGAGGGCACGCACCTCGGCGAGGACGTCGTCGGCCGGTCGGCTGACCTCCTCGCCGCGCGTGGCCGGGACGATGCAGAAGGTGCACTTGTTGTCGCAGCCCTTCTGGATGGTCACGAAGGCGCCGACCTGCCCCGCCGCGTCGGGATCCACGTCGCTCGGGAACGGGTACCCGTCGTCGGCGAAGAACTCCGTGTCGAGGATGCGGCGGGTGCGCGCCGCCTCCACAAGCTCCCGGGTCTTCGCGACCGCGTCCGGCCCGAACACCAGGTCGACGCCCGGGTACTTGGCGTGGATGCGCTTGCCGTCCATCTGCGCGACGCACCCGGCCACGGCCACCGTCACGGGGCGCACCTTCTTCTGCGGCAGCACGCGCCCGAGGAAGCTGTGCAGCTTTTGCTCCGGCTTCTCTCGGATGCTGCAGGTGTTGACGATGACGAGGTCCGCCTCGTCGAGGTCCTCGGTGCTCTCGAACCCGGCCGGCGCGAGCTGGGCGCGCATCTTCCCCGAGTCGTACTCGTTCATCTGGCAACCGAAGGTCTTGATGTACACGCGCGGCATGGGGCGCGTCGTACCACGTTAGGCCGCAGCGACCCACCCCGCCCGTCAGGAGGCCCCGTGCGCCCCGTCCTTCCCCTGGTCCTGTCCCTGCTCGTCGCGTGCCCGAAGGCCGCCCCGGAGATCGCCGTGACCCCTGCGCCGCCCACGGCTCCGGCCGCCCCGCCCACGCCGGCGTTTCCGCCGCTTCCCGCCGCGCGTGCCGGCGCGGAGGCGGACACCCTTCACGGCACGGTCGTGCCCGACCCGTACCGATGGCTCGAGGACGAGCGCTCCCCGGAGGTCCAGGCCTGGATGGCCGCCGAGGACGCCCACACGCGCGCCCGGCTCTCCGCCGTGTCCGGCCGCGACGCCCTCGCCGCGCGGTTTCGGGAACTGTTCTACGTGGACAGCGTGAGCGCGCCGGTCCAGCGCGGCAACCGCCTGTTCTACCTGCGCACCCACGCGGATCGCGAGAAGGCCGTCCTCTACTGGCGTGACGGCCGGGACGGCGCCGAGCGCGTGCTGCTCGATCCGAACGGCTGGGGCGACGGCAAGACCACCTCGCTCGGCGACTGGAGCGTCAGCTGGGACGGGCGCACCATCGTCTACCAGGAGAAGCCGAACGCCGCCGACGAGGCGACGCTCAAGGTCCTGACGGTCGACACCGGTGCGGTGTCCACGGTGGACGTCATCCCCGGCGGCAAGTACGCCGAGCCGCAGTGGACGCCGGACGGCAAGGGCTTCTACTACGCGTGGCTGCCGACCGACGCCTCGATTCCGGTGGACGCCCGCCCGGGCATGACGGAGATCCGCTACCACGCCCTCGGCACCGATCCCGCCACGGACGCGCGCATCCATCCCGCCACGAAGGACCCGAGCACCTTCCTGAACACCTCGCTCTCGCGCGACGGCCGCTGGCTGTTCGTGTACGTGCAGCGGGGCTGGAACGAGAACGACGTCCACGTGCGCGACCTGAAGAACCCCAAGGGCGCGTTCACGCCGCTCGTGCTCGGCAAGGACGCCACCTACATGCCGTGGGCCTGGCAGGACCGCTTCTACGTCCAGACCAACGAGGGCGCGCCGCACGGGCGCATCTTCCGCGTCGACCCGAAGAAGCCGGCCCGGAAGGACTGGGTGGAGATCGTGCCCGAGGATCCGAACGCCACGCTCGAGGGCTTCTCCATCGTGGGCGGGCACCTGGCGCTGTCGTACCTCACCGACGTCCACAGCGAGCTGCGCATCCACACGCTCGACGGAACGCGCGCGCGCACCGTCCAGCTTCCCGGCATCGGCACGGCTAGCGGCCTGGTCGGGCTGGAGGACTCCGACGAGGCCTACTTCTCCTACTCGAGCTTCACCACGCCGCGCCAGGTCTACCGCACGTCGCTGTCCACGGGCGCCAGCAGCACGTGGGCCACGGTGGCGGTGAAGGCCGACCTCTCCGCCTTCACCGTCGAGCAGGTCCGGTACACGAGCAAGGACGGGACCAAGGTCCCCATGTTCCTCGTGCACCGCACCGACGCGCCGCGCGACCGTGACCGGCCCACGCTGCTGTACGGCTACGGCGGGTTCGACGTGTCGCTCACGCCCGCGTTCCGCTCCAGCATCCTGCCGTGGCTCGAGGCGGGCGGCGTGTACGCCGTGGCCAACCTGCGCGGCGGGGGTGAGTACGGCAAGGCCTGGCACGACGCCGGACGCGGCGCCCTCAAGCAGAACGTGTTCGACGACTTCGTGGCGGCGGGCGAGTTCCTCGTGTCCGAGGGGTGGACCCGGCCTGCGCGACTGGCCATCTACGGCGGCAGCAACGGCGGCCTCCTCACCGGCGCCGCCATCACGCAGCGTCCGGACCTGTGGGGCGCGGTGGTGTGCGCGGTGCCGCTCCTCGACATGGTCCGCTACCACCAGTTCGGCAGCGGCCGCACCTGGATCCCGGAGTACGGCTCCGCCGAGGACCCGGAGCAGTTCCGCACGCTCCACGCCTACTCGCCGTACCACCGCATCCGGCCGGGTGTGGCCTACCCGCCGTTGCTGATGATGAGCGCCGACCACGACGACCGCGTGGACCCGATGCACGCGCGG
The DNA here is from genome assembly GCA_039800105.1 of Pseudomonadota bacterium. Lineage (GTDB taxonomy): Bacteria > Myxococcota_A > UBA796 > UBA796 > SXON01 > CAMAXZ01. Next base: position 538 of record JBDLRI010000074.1, on the reverse strand, counting down.
AAGTTCGTCGCGGCGCTGCGGGCGGCCGACGCCAAGGGCGGCGACACGCTGCTGCGCATCGAGGCGAACGCGGGCCACGGCGGTGCCGACCAGGTCGGCAAGGCCATCGAGACGAACGCGGACATGTACGCCTTCCTGTTCCAGGCGCTGGGCGCCACCCCGACGGCGTCGTCCACCCCTTGAGCGGCTTGGGGCGGGGGGCTTGCCGCCCCCCGCAACGCCCCCCGCCGCGCGGCGCTCAGAAGCGGTAGCGTGCGCCGAGGCTGACCATCGGCCCACCGAGGCTCACGTAGCCCTGGTTGGGGCTTCCGGTGACCGACGCGCCACCCGCGCCGACCCGCAGGCCGAGGCTTCCCACGTCCCCGTTGCCGCGCAGCCAGGTGCCGACGCCGGCCTCGAACCAGGCGGCGCCCGACTCGCCGAACCCGTAGTCGGCGAAGAGCTCCGAGCGCGAGCCCACCGGCACGGCCAGGTCCATGGACAGGCCCCCGAACGCGATCTCGGAGGGGCCCTCCGTCACGGTGACCGTCGTGTAGGT
>JBDLRI010000073.1:0-8353 GCA_039800105.1 Pseudomonadota bacterium | reverse complement strand
TCAGTAGACGTCGAAGCGCTTGCGGAACGCCTCGTGCTCGGCCTTGTTCCGCGACGGGTGCAGCGTCTTCGTCGCGTCGTGCAGGTAGTACCAGTAGGGACTGTCCACCGGCGCCTTCGCGGCCTTGAGCGAGTCGAGGGCGGGGTTTCCGATCGGCGTCGGCGGCAGCCCGGGGCGCAGGCGGGTGTTCCACGGATCGGCGGGGTCGCGGAGCTTCTTCATGAAGGCCCCGCGGTCGTTCCAGTCCGCGAGCGTGTAGCGGGACGTCGCGTCGACGCCGAGGTTCCAGTCGTTCGCGATGCGCTTCCACAGGATTCCCGCCACGAGCGGGCGGTTGGCCGGCGATGGCTCCTCGCGCTCGAGCAGGCTCGCCATCGTGACGACCTCGTGCAGGGAGCGACCTCCCAGCGTGGCGCCCTCCGCGGTCCAGAAGCGCGCCGCGAAGGTGTCCAGCTGCTTCTGCACGAGCACGTGCAGGTCGAGGTCCTTGGCCGGGAGCCGGTACGTCTCGGGGTAGAGGTACCCCTCGAGGGTGCCGCTCGGCAGCGGGAAGGCGGCCTGGTAGCCGCCGGCCGCCCGCGTGGCGTCCGTGTAGGCGCCGGCGGGCGCCAGCCCCGCGTCGACGAGCGCGGCGTCGATGTCCCGGATGCGCCAGCCCTCCACGACCGTGAAGGACACCTCGTCGGGAATCGGGGCCGCGCACAGGGCCGCGAGGATCGCCGCGCCGTCCATCCCGGGGCGCACCTCGTGGCGGCCGGCCTTGATGCACCCCGCATCGGCGCCCAGGCGCAGGAACCACGTCCAGCGGCGCGCGCTCCGCACCACGCCCGCGTCCGCGAGCGCCGGACCGAGCCCACGGGCGGTGGCGCCCTTCGGCACCTCGAACACCGTGGCGGGCGCGTCGGCGGGGACGTCGGGGACGCCGGGATCGCAGGCGAGCAGGGCCAGGACGGGAAACATGCGGACTCCGCGAGCGCGGCCGGACTATCGTGTCGCCGCGTCCCGCCACACCCCGCGCGCAACGCCCGACACGCCGCCCGGTTAGGGCCCGCAACGGAGGAGCCGGATGGCCGCTTTCCTCGCGTGGATCGGGCCGGATGCCCTGCTGCCGCTCTGCCTCGCCTGCATGGGCGTGGCGGTGGTGTGGGTGCTCGCGCGCCATCCGGGACGCGCGGCCTGGTCGGTCGTCCTCCCCCTGCTCCTGCTCGCCGCCGGCGGGTTGGTCGAGCTGCGGGGCGTCACCGCGGCGTGGCACGAGGCGGGCGCACCGGACACGCTCCTCCCGCGGGTGGCGTGGGTGGCGCGCGCCTCGCACGCCCACGCAGCCGGCGTCTGGTTCGTCACGTGCATCGGCGCCGCGCTCGTGGCGGGCCTCGGCGCGCACCGCGCCCGCCGCGCGCAGCCGGCCGCGCCCCCGAGCCCCTGGGCGGACGGGGCGCCCGGCGGCGTGTCGGACCCGGCGCCATCCGCGGCCGCGGATCCGCCCGAGGCGGACGAGCTGGAGCTGGAGCTCGACGACCTGGCGCTCGACGCGGAGGTGGACGACGACGCCACCGAGGCCATGCCGGTGCCGGCTCCGCCCGAGCGGCCCACGGTCACCGAGGTGCGGCCCGGCGCCGTCCGCCCGTGGTCGCAGGCGGTCGAGGAGCGCCCGACGATCACCGAGATCGCGGGGCGGACCTGGGGCACCGCGCGCGAGCTCCCCGACACCACGGAGGTGGGCGGGCCGGCGTTCGGCGCGGCACGCCCGCCGGACGAGGACGTGACCGCGGTCGGCGTTCCGGGCGCCGAACCGCCGGAGCGCACCGTCACGGAGGGCATCACGAAGATCACCCCGGCGCCGGTCCCGTCGCTGCCGGCCAACATGCCCGTGCACATCCGCCGCGCCGTGTCGATCCTCACCTTCACGCAGCGCCCCGACGGCGGAACGGTGCCCGGGGTCCCGATGGAACGCGGCACGCATCCCGGGACCCCCTCGGGCACGCAGCCGGGGCTGCGACCCGTGCGGCGTGCGCCGCCCGCCCCCCCGCGTCCGCGGGCCGCCTTCCCCTCCGTCGCGGAATGGTCCGGGGTGGACGCACCGCGGGCGGATACCGCCGCGCCCACCCGCGCCATGGCCTGGGGCGTGTGCGTGCTCTCCCTCCTGGGCGCGCTCCGGGCCGCGCCCGACGTCGGCGCGTCCGCGACCCTGCAGGCCGCGCTCGCAGCGACGCTGGAGGGGCAGCTCGCGTCTCCTCCGGCCTTCCTCCCTCCGCTCGACACGGGTGCCGCCGTGGGGTGGTGGGCGGTGCTCGGTGCCGCGGTCGCCCTGGGCGTGGCCCGACTGGCCGGCGCAGGCCGCGCGAGCCTTCTCGTGGGCGGCGTGTCGGCTGCCCTCGTACCGCACGTCGCGGCCAGCGGACGGCTGGCCGACCTCGCGGCGCAGGTGGGGGCGTTGCCGCACGCCACCTGGCGAGCCGCCCGCGACCTCGGCGCCGTCGGCGCCGTCGACGGGATCCGACACGCGCTCCCCGGCACGGTCGTCGTGCTGGAGGAGGCCGCACCGCGGATCCTCCGCTACGTGCCCGGCGCCTCGTTCAGCCTGCAACGCGCCGACACCCTGCGCCGCACCCGGGACACGCGCGGCGCGGCCAGCGATCAGGACGATCCGGGCGCCTGGGCGTACGAGGGCCTCGGGTCGGAGCTGCGCTCCGGGGACGGCGTGCTGCTGGCGGCCTCGACCTCCGTGGTCGACCTCTACCTGCTGCTCAACGAGACCACCATCGACCGCATCGGCATCGTCGCGTGCGCGGAGGCTCCTGGGGCGATTCCCGCGATGGAGTCGCTGGCCGCGGCGGGCGCCTGCGGCGTGACCCCGCTGTCCCTGCGGCGTGCCGCCGGTGCGCGCATCACCCGGCGGCTCATCCTGCTCCCCGACGGGGAGGTGGACGAGGGCGGCGAGATCCGCGCGCTCGACGCGCTGGGCCCCATCGAGGGGACCGTGCTCCTGCGCCTGCAGGCCAACACCACGGGCGCGGACCTCGCGCGCGCGCTCACCCGACTGCGCGCCGCCGACCGGGTCCTGCTCGGCTGGGGCGTGGACATGGACGGCGCGCCCATCGCGGTCGGGGTCCGGCCCTGATCGCCCGGACGAGGATGGCGCGCCTCAGGACGCGGCGTCGAAATTGCAGTTGAGCAGGCTGCAGGCACGACCGCACCGGCGCACCTCCCAGCGCCGCCGCATCGTCGCCACGGCGTTCCACACGCCCTCCAGGCCCGCGGCGTCCCGCACGTGGCCCACCGGCTCGAGGAAGTAGCACAGGCGCACGTTTCCGGCGGGATCGAAGGCGATGTCCGAGTGTCCTGCCTTGCACGTCACCCCGGTGAGCGCGTTCGGATCCCGGAAATAGCGCCGGAACGCCTCCAGCTGCCGCGTGTCGTTGCAGACCCGCCCTCCCGCGGCACGCTCCGCCGCGAGCACGTCGAGCGCCGCGTCGATCGGCCCGAGGTCGGTCGGCCAAAGGTGGGAGCGTCGCCACCACGTCGGATCGTGCAGGTTGTCGCCGAAGTTCTGGTAGAGCGGCTGGACGACGAGCTCGTAGCCACGCGCCTTCACCCACGCGAGCAGGTCGGGGATCTCGGCGGCGTTGCCGCCGTGCAGGATGCAGGCGACGATGACGCGCGGGTTGGGCACGCGGTCGAGGCGATCGCAGGCCTCCATGACCTTGCGGTGGCTTCCGGGGCGTCCGCGGCTGGCGTCGACGGTCGCCTCCCGGATTCCGTCGAGGGACAGGTAGGCGACGCGCACGCCGGCCTCGTGCAGCGCGGCGACGCGGGCGTCGTTGAGCAGCCACCCGTTCGTGTTGAAGCTCACGTCGAAGCCGAGCCGGGTGGCACGGCCCATGAGGCGTTCGAGATCCTTCCGCAGCAGCGGCTCCCCGCCCACGAAGTTCACCGCCGCAGGCCCGAGCCAGCGCGCGAGGCCGTCCAGCACGTCGTTCCAGACCTCCTCCGGGAGGTCGGGCGTCCGGTTCCGCCAGATGTCGCAGTGGGCGCACGGCAGGAAGCAGCGATCGGTCACGGAGAGGTGCACCTGCACGGGTCGATCGGCGGGATGCAGCCCGAGGGGATCGAGCAGCGCGCGCGGCAGTCGCAGGTTCATCGGCGCGGGACGTCCCCGGGTGCCCAGGTGCCCACGCCACCGTGCTCCGCGACGAGCCGCACCTCGACGACCCGCGCGGGCGTCCGCCCCCGAAGGCGACCCGGACGCACCAGAAGCACGTCCGCCGCGAACTCCCACGAGACCAGCCCGGGCGAGAAGGCCACATCCACGCTGCGGTGATCGGGCAGCGACACCCGCACCCGGCGCGGCCCGAACGGCGTGAGCCGGAGCTGCGCCGGCACCGGGACCTCCGGGGCGTCCGGAATCGGCCGTCCCGCACGGTCGATCCAGGCGACCGTCGCGCCGGACGGCACCGACACGAGATCGACGCGGTGCGCGCACGCGAGGAGCAGCCACGACAGGAGGCCCATGCGGCGGGATAACATCCCTGCCGTGCTCCACGTCCTCACGCTCCTCGCCTGCACGATGACCCACCGCGAGGCGCTGCGGGCCCGCGCGGCCGAAGGAGCCCTGGCGGAGGCCGTGCAGGACTACTGGGAGGGCGTGCGCTGGTCCCGTCCCGAGCGTGCGCTGGCGCACCTGTCCCCGTCCGACGCATCCACGGTCCTGGCGACCGGCGGCCTCCGGCGCGTCACGGACGTCGCCGTGCTGCGCGTCGTCGTGGACGCCCCCGCGACCGACGACCCCCTTCGCACCCCGCGCGCGGGACAGACCTGGACACGGGTCGAGAGCTTCGCCCCGCGGGAGGGCCGGGTGGATTCCGAGGTGGTGAACCAGGCCTGGTCGCGCGGCACCGACGGCGTCTGGCGGGTCGACACCGCACGCACGCCGCTTCACGCGGATCGCCCGTGGTAGAGGCTCCCTCCGGAGATTCCGGGGCGGAGGGGGGCCCGCCCCCCTCCGCAACGCCTCCCCCGGGCGGCGAGGCCTGGCAGACCCGCGCGCACATGGCCGCGCTGGGGTTGCTCGCGGCCCTGCCGGCGCTGTCGGTCCTGAACGCAGGGGGCGGCTTCCTCGGCCATCCCGGCAGCGAGGTCGCCGTGCGGGTGTGGTCGCACGAGACCTTCTGGCGCCTCGGCGTGCTCGGTGCCATGGTCCCCATCGGCGCGCCCGACAGCGGGCCGCTGAACAACCCCGACGTGGTGGGCAGCGTCCTCTACGGCCTCGGGCACCTCGTTCTGGATCGCCCGGCCGCGTACAACCTGGCCCTCGTCGTCACGCTGTGGGCGAACATGGCGGCCGCCTGGTGGCTGGCGCACGGCTGGCTGCGGGACCGCTGGGCCGCCACGCTGGCCGCCGTCGCCATCGGGCTGGCACCCTACCTGCTGACCTACGGCGTCGACAGCGCCATCACCGACCAACTGCACCTGTGGCCGTGGCTGCTCGCCGTCGGCGCGCTGCACCGCGCGTCCCTCGCCGACGAGGAAGCCGACGCCCCCCCCGCCGGGGGCCACGAGGCCGGCCTGCTGGCCATGCTGGACCCCGGGGTGCGTTGGGGCCTGCTGTCCGGCCTGTGCGTGGGGCTCGGGTTCGTCGCGTGTCCCTACAATGCGGTGGTGGCCATCCCCGGCGCCGGCACCGGCGTGCTCGCGGCCCTCGTCGCATGGCGCGGGGAGCGCCCCAGGAGGTGGCGGCTCGCGCGCGCGGTGCTCGCCGCGCTGGCCGCGTGCGTCCTCGTGGCCGGGCCCTACGCGATGCAGCTGCGGAGCATCCTCGCATCGCGCGCAAGCGAGGTCGCCGAGGACTACGTCGACGGGACCCGTCACGCGCCGCCGTGGCCCGGCCTCGCGCCGGAACACCCCTCCCGGTACGCGGCCAAGCTCTACGAATACGTGGCGGTCGGCAAGCAGTCGCTGCTGACGCGGGACACCGGCTCCCGGTACCTGCGGACCATGTCCCAGGGCTTCGGCCTCCTGGCGCTCGCCGCGCTGGCGGCTGCCGGCGGGGCCCGCCGCGGCGCGCGGGGCTGGGCTGCGGTCGCGCTCCTCGGGGCCGGCATCTCCATCGGGCCCTACGCCATCCTGTCCCACCGATGGTGGCTCGACACCCCCGCCAATCCGCTCTACCGCGCCGCGTGGCACCTGCCGGGCGGGGCGATCATCCTCGAGAGCTTCCGCTACGGCATGCTCGTCGTGGTGGGCGTGGCGCTCGCCGCTGCGGCCGGGGTCGCCGCGCTCCGGGCCCGCGGCGGACGCTGGCGGCACGCGGGGCCGCTCGCCGTGGGGCTCAGCCTGGCCGAGGTCGCCGTCGTGTCCCCGGTGCCGTTCCCGCTCGACGTCGCGCCCCTGACGGTGCCCGAAGCGTACGACCAGCTCGACACGGTGCTTCCTCCCGGCGCGATCGTGGAGCTTCCGTTCTTCGAGAAGGCCAGCGGACGCTTCAACCGCAGCCACTTCCTGTACCAGCTGCACCACGGGCGCGTCATCGCCGACGGCGTCCAGGGCTATCCGCCGCGCCTGTTCATGGACAACGCGCTGCTGCGCAACCTGCTCTTCGAGGAGATGCGCGGCGGACCGCAGGGCATGCTCCTCATCGCGCCGGTGGACGTCCTGCGCGAGCGGGACGCCCTCGAGGAGCTGCGGGCCGCGGGCTTCGTGGGCATCGTCGTGGACCCGGCGGGCTACCTCGACCCCTCGTCGCTCCCGCAGGTCGTGGCCAAGCTCCGCGTGCCCGTGATGCGGGTCGGCGACCGCCTGGTGTTCCGCCTGGACCAGGACGCCGCCCCCGTGCCGATCGCCCGCCGCCGCGGGGAGGACGCCACGAACGCGCACGCCGTGGACGGGGGGCTGGGCGGCGCCCTGCCCGCCCGGGCGGACGCCGGCACGCTCAGCCGTTCGCCGCCCGTACCACCGCCGCCGCGGCCGCCGCCGGCCCCGGATCCGGGCAGGTAGGCGTCATGGCGACGGCTCGGTGTAGCCCAGGGCCTCGAGCACCTCGGCCTGCGCCGGCACCGGCGCCGCCCCCCGGGGCGCCGCGGCGTCCCACGCGGCGAGTCGGGCGGCCATGCGCGCCGTGGCGGCCTCGACGTCGGCGGTTCGCTCCATCGGCGGCTGACCCGGGGCCCGCCGGTACAGCCCGGGCTGCTCCCCGCGCCAGGGCACCGCGCGCAGCATCCGGTCGCCCTCCACGACGCCCCGCGCGGCGTGCAGGTTGGGCCACGCACCGTCCCGCGCCCCGGCGGCAGGCTGCGTGGCCTCCAGGAACACCGGGCGCGGCGGGAGCGCGCCGGTCCACGCGCCGCGCAGGTCCCGCCCGTCCCCGAGCGGGCCTGGGACGCCGGCCAGCGCGAGCAGCGTGGTACCGAGGTCGGACAGCGCGACCGTGTCGTCGGACACCACCCCGCGCGGCACGCCGGGGCCGGCGAGCACGAGCGGCACGTGCGTCGCCGCAAGATCCACCGACGGACCGTGCCCCATCGGGTGCCGGCCCGGCTCGCCCAGTCCCTCCCCGTGGTCTCCGAACACCGCGATGACCGGATCCCGGCCCGCGCGCACCTCCGCGACCCCCCGAAGCAGCGCCCCGAGCTGTGCGTCCACCCAGGCCACCTCGCCGCGGTAGCGGGCGCGCAGGTCGGCCAGGCCCCGGGGTGCGGGACGGCCCTCCCGCAGGGCCGCGCCCACGCGCGCGAGCGCCGTGAGCCCGCCGGACCCGGGGACGGTCGACGGAGGCGGTCGTCCGTCGGCGCTTCGCGGCCCGTCCGTCCACGGGGGGGGCGCCGCGTACGGGGCGTGGGCGTCGAAGTAGTGCACGAACAACAGCAGCGGCCGATCCGCCGGTGCTGCGGCCGCGCAGGCCCGCGCGCCGGATGTCACCCGGTCTGCGGGGCGCTCGTGGCGCGCCGGAGCGGCCCCTCCCGCGGGCGCGTCCCACCGCGCGAAGCCCCGGCCGAGCCCGGTCGAACCGTCGAGCACATCGGCCCCGACGACGCCACAGGTCGTCCAGCCCGCCGCCGCGAGGGTCCCGGCCAGCGTCGGCCGATCCGCGCCGAGCGCGTGGCCGTTGCGGGCGACGCCGTGGCCGTGCGGATCCAGCCCGGTGAACACCGAGGCGTGGCTCGAGGCCGTGCCCGGCGCGTGCGCGAACGCCCAGCGGAACCGCGCCCCGCGGGCCGCGAGCGCCTCGAGGTTCGGGGTCGTCACGGCATCCACCACGTCGGCGCGGGTCGTGTCGAGGGACACGAGCACGACGTCGGGGGGGGCGTTGCGGGGGGGGATGCCCCCCCCCCCCCCCCCCCCCCCCCCCCCCCCCCCC
>JBDLRI010000072.1:0-64686 GCA_039800105.1 Pseudomonadota bacterium | reverse complement strand
CTAGCAGGCTGCTGAAAAAGGCCCTGGCCCTCCCTGCCAGCGCCGAGCGAGGCAAGCCCGGCGCGTCACGAGGGCGGCGCGCGGAGCCGAGACGAGCGAAGGCGTGGCCGAAGCCACGTCGAGCGAGTCGCAGGCGAGCACGTCGGACGCAGTAGCGCGGGGCGCCGCCGCAGCCGGTGATGGTTTTTCAGCAGCCTGCTAGATCCGCGCGCGCAGCAGGGCGTCGACGCTGGCCGCGCACACCACGTCGTTGTCGGTGAGACCCCCTGCGTCGTGGGAGCTCCACCGCACGGCCACGCGATCGAAATGGACCTCGAGGTCGGGGTGGTGGTCCTGTGCGTGGGCGATCCACGCCACGGCGTTCACGAAGGCCATGGTCTCGTGGTAGTTCCCGAAGCGGAAGGTGCGCACGAGCGCGGCGCCGTCCCCGACGAGCGTCCAGTCGGGGAGCGTCGCCAGGCGCGCCCGGAGGGTGTCCGGGTCGAGCAGCGGGGCGTCGGGGACGCAACGGGACGGGACGGCAGGGGGCATCGGGACTCCGGGAGCGGGCAGGGTATCCGGCCGCCGGCGGGTCGCGGCGCGCCCCATCCCGCCGGAAGGTAGGGGTGCTCACCGGCTTCGGTGCACGAAGGCGGGCTTCGGGGGCTAGGCTCCACCATGACGCGCGTTCGAACCTTCGGCACGGCCCTCATGGTCGTCCTCCTCCTCGTCTTCGCGCTTCGCCCGGAGGCCGCCATGGCGCTCGAGGAGCCCGCGCACGAGGTCCTGCAGCGCTGGGGCGACGTGGAGTTGCGCCGCTACCGCCCGCTGCTCGTCGCCGAGACACGGGTCGAGGGTGCGCGCGACGAGGCGTCCAGCGAGGGGTTCCGCCGCCTCGCCGGATACATCTTCGGCAACAACCGTCCGCGCGGGGCGGTGGCCCTCTCCGCGCAGGAGGCCCCGCAGCGCATCGCCATGACCGCGCCCGTGGCGCAGGCGCCGTCCCCCGACGGGGCTGCGTGGACCCTCCAGTTCACGATGCCGGCAGCGTGGACCCTGGAGACTCTCCCCACGCCCGAGGATCCGCGCGTACGCGTGCGGGCCTGCCCCGAACGGCGCGTTCTGACCGTCCGCTACCGCGGTTCGTGGACCGAGGCGCGTCGGCAGGCGCACGAGGCCATTCTGCTGGACACCGCCCGTCGCGAGGGCCTCCGGGTGATCGGCCCGTTGACCTGGGCGCGCTACGACCCGCCCTGGATGCCGTGGTTCCTCAAGCGCAACGAGATCTGGGTCGACGTCGCGCCGTGAACCCCCGGGCGGGCACAGGCCGTGCGCCGCCCTCCGCCGCGGGGTCATCGCCCGCGTTCGGTGTCGCCCGCCGCACGCACGAGCGGGGCCAGCGCGCGTCGGAACAGACTGCGGCGCCGGTGTGCGTCCGCCGTGTGCGGCACCGGGCCGAGCACCTGTACCCCGTGCCGTCGACGAAGCAGCTCCGCGTTGTCCCGCTCCGACGGGTCGCCCGCGCGGCGGGTGCGGTTGAGCAGCACGGCCGCGACCGGCACCTCCCGGGCGGCCAGCGCGGCCAGCGACAGCCCCACGTGGTTGAGCGTTCCGAGGCCTGCACGGGCCACCAGCACCACGGGCAGCCGCCATCGCGCGACGAGGTCGATCACGTCGTGGGCCTCGTCCACGGGTACGAACAGGCCGCCGGCGCCTTCCACGACGAGGGACCTCCCGTCGAGGTCGCGGTAGGCCTGCTCCACGCGGGCGAACGAGGGTGTCACGCCTTCCTTCGCCGCCGCTACGGCCGGCGCCAGGGGCGCGCGGAAGCGGTACACGTTCACTGCCTGGGTCGACTCCGTGGCGCCGCCCGCCCTCCACAACGCCTCCGTGTCGCCGGGAATGCCGGGGGTCCATCCGCTCTCGTAGGGTTTGAATGCGGCCGGTCGGGCCCCGGCCTCCGCAAGCAAGCTCAGCAGCGCGCAGGCGGCCTCGGTCTTGCCCACACCCGTGTCGGTGCCGGTCACGAACCATCGGGCCGGGGTCATGCGCCGGTCACCGCGCGGATCGAATCGCGTGTCGCCCGGCACAGGACGTCCACCTCCGCCGGCGACGTGGTCAGGGGCGGCATCATCACCACCACGTTGCCGAGCGGCCGCAGCAGCACCCCGCGCGTGCGCAGGTCCATGCACACGCGGTGACCGATCCGCGCCGCGTAGGGGTAGGGCCGCTTCGTGTCCCGCGCCTCCACGAGCTCGACTCCGGCCATCATGCCGCACTGTCGCACATCCCCGACGTGGGGCAGCTCCGCGAGGTCCGCGAGGCCCTCCCGCAGGCGCGCCACGCTCGGGCGCATGCGTTCGAGGGTGTCGTCGCCGGAGAAGACATCGAGGTTGGCGAGCGCCGCCGCGCAGGCGAGCGGGTTCCCGGTGTAGGTGTGGCCGTGAAAGAAGGTGCGGAGGTCCTCCACGGGCCCCAGGAAGGCTTCGTAGATGCGCTCCGTCGCGAGGGTCGCCGCGAGGGGCAGGTAGCCGCCGGTCAACCCCTTCGCGAGGCAGAGCAGGTCGGGGCGCACGTCCTCCTGCTCCACGGCGAACATCGTCCCGGTGCGACCGAACCCCGTGGCGACCTCGTCGCAGATGAGCAGCACATCGTGGGCGCGGCACAGCGCCTCGAGCCCCTTCAGGAAGCCGGGGGGATGCGTGATCATGCCGGCGGCGCCCTGCACGAGGGGCTCGACCACGAGGGCCGCGAGCTCGTGGCCGCGTCGCTCGAACAGCGCACGCGCTGCGTCGAGGCAGGTCTCCAGCGGGGGGCGGGCGCCCGTCCAGCGGTAGGCGTGCGGCGTGGGGATGCGTGCCACGTCGAACAACAGGTCCCGGAAGGCGCCGTGGAACAGTTCCATGCCGCCTACGGACACGGATCCCAGCGTGTCTCCATGGTAGGCCTCGGCAAGCGCGGCGAAATGGCGCTTCTCCGGTCGTCGTCGCTGGCGCCAGAATTGGTAGGCCATCTTCATGGCCACCTCCACCGCGGTGGAACCGGAATCCGAGTAGAACACCCGCGTGAGGCCCTCGGGCGCGATGCGGACCAGCCTCTCGGCCAGCTCGATCGACGGCACGGAGGCCAGGCCGAGCAGCGTGGTGTGCGCGACCCGGTCGAGCTGCGCGCGGATCGCGGCGTCGATCTCGGGCCTGCGGTGCCCGTGGACGTTCACCCACAGGGAGGACACGCCGTCGAAGTAGCGGCGTCCCTCGACGTCCACCAGCGCATGGCCCTCGGCGCGTTCGATGACGAGGGGAGGGTCCTCGGGCCACGCGGCCATCTGGGTGAACGGGTGCCACACGTGCGCGAGGTCCCGCTCGATGAGGGCGGCGTGTCGTGCGTGGCTCACGGGCGCACCGGGCATCGACCGAGGGCGTCCAGCGCCACGTCGAGCTGTCGTGTCGTGTGGGCCGCGGACAGGGAGAACCGCAGTCGGCTCGTGCCCTCCGGCACGGTGGGCGGACGCATGGCGCGTACGTAGATTCCTTCGCAGCGCAGTGCCTCCATCGCGTCGAGCGCCCTCCGGGGCGTTCCGTAGACGATCGGGACGATGGGTCCGCCGGCGTCGGCCGCGTAGCCACGCGCCCGAAGGCCCGACGAAAAGTGCGCGATACGCGCTCGGAGGGCCTCCCGCAGCGCATCGCCCGTCTCGAGCCGCTGGAGCCCGGCGATCGCCATGGCGCACAGCGCAGGTGGCATCGCCGTCGAGTAGACGAACGGGCGGGAGCGGTTCCACAACCAGGCGGTGAGCGGTCCGGTCCCCGCGACGAGGGCTCCGGCAGCGCCGGCCGCCTTCCCGAGCGTGACGACACGGACGTCGACGCGGTCCTCCAGCCCGAGCTCCGCGACGAGACCCGCGCCCCCGGGCCCGAAGATCCCGAAGGCGTGGGCCTCGTCCACCACCAGCGCCGCGCCGTGGCGCGCGCACACCGTCACCAGCTCGGCCAGTGGCGCGACGTCACCGTCCATGCTGAAGAGGGACTCGGTCACGACCACCCGCCGCCGGGCCGTGGACGCGGCGAGCATGCGGTCGAGGGCATCCACGTCGTGGTGCGGGTACACCGTGACGCTGGCGCGCGAGAGCCGGCAGCCGTCCACGATGGAGGCATGGTTCCGGGCGTCCGAGAAGAGCGCGTCGCCATCCCCGGCGAGCACCGGAAGGATGCCGGTGTTCGCGGCGTAGCCGCTCGGGTAGAGCAGGGCGGTCGGTGCGCGCAGGATCCGTGCGGCAGCGTCCTCGACCGCGTGATGCAGGGCGTGATCCCCCGTGACCAGCCGGGAACCGCCGCTTCCGGCTCCCAGGCGTCGCCATGCGTCGTGGGAATCCTCCGCGAGGGTCGGCACACCCGCCAGTCCCAGGTAGTCGTTCGATGCGAAGTTGATGCACCGGCGCCCGGCCGCGAGGACCTCCATGCCCTCCCATCGTTCGAGCGGCTCGAGCGTCCGCCGCAAGCCGCGCGCGTCGAGGTCGGCCAGCGCCTCCCGCGCCCACGTGTCCGCGGGTCCCGCCGTCACGGTGCCGGGGTGGGTGTCAGCGGGGAGAGGCCGCTCCGCGCAAGCATCGCCACGTCGTCGGCGTAGGCGTTGTTGGCGGTGGTCAGCAGCGTGTCGCCGAAGAACAGGCTGTTCGCTCCCGCGAGAAAACACAGCAGTTGTGCCTCCTCGCTGCGCTGTACGCGTCCGGCGGACAGCCGGATCCGGGCGTGCGGCATCAGGATGCGCGCGGTCGCGATGACGCGCACGAGGTCCGTGGTCGGTACGATCGGGCTGTCGGCGAGCGGTGTTCCGTCCACGGTGACCAGCGTGTTCACCGGAACCGATTCGGGATGGGGGTGCTGGTTGGCGAGGGTGACGAGCAGGGCGCAACGGTCCGCCACCGACTCGCCAAGGCCCAGGATGCCTCCGCAACAAACGGAGATGCCCGCGTCGCGGACATGTTGGAGGGTATCGAGGCGCTGCTGGTACGTGCGTGTCGTGATGACGTTCCCGTAGTGCTCGGGAGACGTGTCCAGGTTGTGGTTGTAGGCCGTCAGTCCGGCGTCCTTCAACCGACGGGCCTGCGGGGCCGACAGCATGCCGAGCGTGCAGCAGGCCTCCATGCCGAGCTCCCGCACCCCACGCACCATCTCCAGCACGCGGTCGAACTGCGGTCCGTCGCGCACGTCCCTCCACGCCGCCCCCATGCAGAAGCGCGTTGCCCCCTTCGCGCGTGCCGTGGCTGCGGCGGAGAGTACGTCCGACACCTGCATCAGTCCGTCGCGGCCGACCCCGGTGTCGTACCGGGCAGCCTGCGGACAATACCCGCAATCCTCGGGACAACCGCCGGTCTTCACGGACAGGAGCGAGCACAGCTGGACGGTATGGTCCCCGAACGTCGCGCGATGAGCCGTCTGCGCGCGGTACAGCAGGTCGGGAAGGGGAAGGTCGTGCAGGGCACGCACCTCCTCCACCGTCCAGTCGTGGCGCACCGTCGGCGGGGTCGACTCATGGGGGACGGACATGCGGGGCCCTCGTGCTCGGGAACGTGGGTCGGTATCGTGGCGGGGGGGGCGTCGCCAGCGCGTCGGACGTCACCCGCCGGTCGGTCCCCACAGTCGCCGGTGCAGGCTGGTCGCGCGACGCACGCGGGTGCGCAGCGCATCCTGCAGGATGTCGGGGCTGCCACAGAGGGTCAGCCGGGCCTTCGCACGCGAGATGCCGGTGTAGATCAACTCCCGCGTCAGCAGGGTGCTCGTGGAGTCCGGCAACACGACGACCGCGTGGTCGAACTGGGACCCCTGACTCTTGTGGATGGTCATGGCGAACGCCGTTTCATGGGCGGGCATCGATGCCGTGCCGACCGACCGCGTCGGGGCGTCGCGACCACGACCGGGAAAGACCACCTCGGTGCGCTCGGGGGTTTGGACCACGACCCCGATGTCACCGTTCCACAGGTCGTGTGCGCAGTCATTCTCGGTGACGAGCACCATCCGGCCGGTCCACCAGCCTGCGCCACGCTCGGACGGCGGGACCTCGAGCCGATGCGCAAGCGCGGACCCGACGGCACGGTTGAGGGCCTCGACGCCGAGGGGCCCGTGTCGATGCGCGGCCAGCACCCGAAGTCCATCGACGCGGTCCACGACCTGGCGCCGCGTGGCCTCGGTCGTGTCGTGTCGCAGGGGTCGAAGGATCCAGGCGTACCCCTCGACGATGTCGTCCAGCACGGCGTCCGCGAGCCGCCGGCCTCCTGCGGCGTGGGTGCGATGCCGCACGATGGGGCCGCTCGGAACGGGACGGTCGTCGCGCGGTGGGGGAAGGTCTTCCTGCGTACATCGCAGCAGCGCAGCGGCGGCGCGGTCGAGGTGCGCCTGCTCGCGCGCGGGCTCCGCAGCGTCGGCGGTTGCGTCGGCGAGCGCGTAGATCGGTGTTCGAAGGGCCTCGGACTCGAAACGGAACGCCCGCGTGAAATGCACCATGCAGGACGCAAGGCTCGGCGCCGTCGGGTCGGCGTGCGCCGAGGCGGCACCCGGACCCAGGATGGCCTCCATGCGTCTCACCGCGTCGGCAGGGAGGCGAATGCCCTGGCGCCCGGCGCCGGTCGTGACGTCGGCCAGCGCGCTGCCCGCGTCCACGCTCACGAGTTGGTTGCGGTCGCCGAGCAGGATGAGGCGGGAGCGGTCGGCCACCGCCTCCACGAGCTTGCACATGAGCGCGACGTCCACCATGGACGCCTCATCGACCACGACGACATCGAAGGGGAGGGGGTTTCCCGGGTGGTGCCTGAACCGCGACGGTGCGTGCGCTTGCCATCCGAGCATCCGGTGCAGCGTCGTGGGAACCAGCGCCGTGAGCCATCGCCACGCATCGTCGGAGATGCCGCGTGCAGGCCGGGAGGCTCCGTGGGGAAGGTGCGCGAGCGACTCCCCCATGCGCGCCGCAGCCTTTCCGGTCGGTGCGGCGAGTGCCACGCGAGGAGGCTGGCCGCCGCGTGCGCGCGCCTGTTCGTACAGCGCGACGAGGACCTTGCGGATGGTCGTGGTCTTGCCGGTGCCCGGTCCTCCGGAGATGACGGTCGTGCGCGAGAGCACCGCCATCGTAGCGGCCAGGACCTGCATGTCGATCGTCAGCGGCGGGGTCGTGGCGTGCGGTGGACAGTCCGCGGGCGCGAAGAGGTCGGCGACGTCATGACGGAGGCGGGGAATGTCGATGTCGGCCTCGTCGACGGGCGTGGCCCGTTGCCGGAGCATGCGCGAGAGGCGTTCCTCGTAGGCAGCCATGCGTGCCGTCTGCAGCATGCCGTGTTCGTACCGGAACGGTCGCACCTCCCCGGGAGGTTGCGGGGCGGTCTCGCCGTCGGTCCGCGTGGCATCGGTGACGAGGTTGCTGCACCGCACCGCGGTGGCCCACGCGTCGACGTCGGTCGGCCATGCGAAGCCGGGGGAGGATTCCCGCGGCATCGGCCCCGGCAGGGTTTCGTGCGCGAGGGTGTGCAGGTTCACGCCGGTGTGCCCGTGGCGCGGCGCGCGTGTCGCGAACGCGAGCGCGAGCATCACGTCGGGATCCGTCTCCCCGGATGCGGCCGCGAGACGGTCGACGACGTGCACATCCGAGGGTGTCAGCGTTCCGTCCTCCACGAGGGGCCCGACGCGCCGCGCGAACGCCTCGTGGCGGAGCGTGATCGTCACGGGCATGGACGCACTCCTTCGAGGGTCCGGGAGATTCCCTCGATGATGGCCCGGGGCGGCTTGTCCTGGAAGACTCCGTGCGTGAGTCCCCCGACGCGACGGGTGTCGGTGCCGAGCATTCCGCGCACGAAGAGGTAGACGGCGCCTCCCACGTCACGGTCGTAGTCGTAGTCCTCGCCGAGTCGCGACGCGAGGTAGCGGTGCAGTGCTGTGAGGTACAGGAGGTACTGGAGGTAGTAATGCTTGCGCGCGACCTCCAGACGCATCGGGTCCTGCGCGTAGTCGTCCGCGGTCGGGCACACCCTTCCCCGATGGTCCCGCCGTCCGAGCGTGTTCGACTTGTAGTCGACGACGAACCAACGCGGGCGTCCGTCGATCTCCGCGCGGAACACGAGGTCGATGGCACCCGTCAGGAATCCCGCCAGCGCCCGCATGTCCATGCCGCGAACCTGTTGCAGGTAGCCGGGCGGCATGGGGTCCTCCGTGCGGTCGGCACCCAGTGCCCGGAACAGCGCGGCCCCCGCGACATGTTCGCCCGTGGCACCGGCAATCGCCATGTCGAATTTCAGCTCGTCGAGGCGGTCCCGATCCGGCACGTCTCGCAGACGAAGCCCCCCCAGCCGGCCCCCGAGGGGGGTATCGAGCCAACGCGGCAAGGCCTCGATCAACAACGGATCCTGGCGCGCGTCGAGGAATCCACGCCGCACGCCGCGCGACCGCACGAGGTCCACGAGGGGGCCCCCCGCCTTCGGCGCGCCCGTGGGAAACGACACACGCTCCAGCACGTCGTGGATCCACTTGCCGGCCTCCGGGCCACGGTGGAACGCACCCAACGGCACCTCGGGATCCCGCTCCGCGGCGCGCGGGTCGGCCACGACCTCCTCCTCGCGTTCATCGAGTTCGGCCGAAGGTT
This sequence comes from Pseudomonadota bacterium, assembly GCA_039800105.1. Classification (GTDB taxonomy): domain Bacteria; phylum Myxococcota_A; class UBA796; order UBA796; family SXON01; genus CAMAXZ01. Next base: position 56,085 of record JBDLRI010000072.1, on the reverse strand, counting down.
CCTCCTCGTCGTCATCCATCCCGCCGGTGTCTTCGGGGAGGGCGGAGACCACGACGGTCGCCTGGTGCCGACCGACGATCCCGCTGTAGCTTTCGCGACGCCAATGGGTGTCCAGCCCCTCGCGCGTGAACGCCCGCGTCCCGTCCTCCGGCGGCAGGGCACCGGGCAGCGTGGCATGGCCTCGTTCCGTGACAGGACGCACCTCCTCCACCGACACCTCGGAGGAGGCGATCGTGCGCAGTTCCGCGAGAAGCTCGTCGGGATGCGCCTCACGTACGCGGCGCCCGTCATCGGGGGTGCTCCCGTGGAACAGCACGGCGAACGGTGACTGCGCGTAGTCCTGCGGTGGAAGGCCGGCGGTCGGAGGGCTACCCCGCGTCGGTCCTGCGTAGACGACGAGACGATGCACGGCGCGCGTGAGGGCGACGTACAGGAGGCGCTGGCCCTCCTCCATCGACGTGCGCCGCGCAGCCAGACCGTGGCCCGCCTCCAGACCGCGCAGGTCCACCGTCAGGACACCGCTCGGATCGTGAAATCGCACGGGCTGGTGCGCGACGGAGTGTCGAGGTCCACGGAAGATACGGCCGTCCGCGAGCCCAGGCACGTAGACGATGGGGTACTCCAGCCCCTTGCTTGCGTGCATGGTGACGACCTTGACCGCCGCGCCGTCCGCGTCCAGGCGGAACTCCGCTCCCTCCGGCGCGTCCGCGCGGGCCGCGCGCTCCGCGAGCCAGCGCCCGAGGGCGACAGGCCCGAGCCGGTTCGCCCGGGAGGCCGCATCCAGCAGTTCCACCAGATGACGCAGGTTGGTGAGATGCCGCTCTCCGGCATGCGAGGCCGTGAGTCGCTCCAGCGGGGATCGTCCGTCGGGGGCCGTACCCGTGTGGAGAAGGGTGTTGAACGCGGCGGTGACCCCATGCACGGAGAGGAGCCGCGCCTGATGGGCGAGGTCGTCCTGGAAGCGCAGCCAACGCGCTCCCGCTGCGGCATCCTCGGCGAGCCGCATCTCGGCCAGCTGCCGTGCGGTGAAGCCGAACAGGGGGGTGACGGCGAGCGCACGCGCGGGTCCGTCCTTGCCCTCGGCGACCAGTACCCCGAGCCAGCGCTGGAGCCAGGTGCATTCGTCGCTCTCGAAGACCGAGCCGGAGCGGGCGATCGTGGCCGGTACGCCCTCGAGGATCAGTGCGTCACGAACGCGGGCCGCATCCGCGTTGGTGACGGTCAGCACCGCGAAGTCACCGGCGTGCACGCTCCGAACTCCGGAACGCTCGCGGATGCTCCAGCCCTGCGCGAGGTCGTGACGGATGTCTCGGGCGACAACCCGTGCGAGCGTCTCCGACGCTTCGTCGTTCGGGACGGCCAAGGATGCGACGGACGCGACCTCATCCGCGGAACAGGCTTCGGCGAGGCCCAGCCGCATCCGGTCGAACCAGCGGATCACGAACGGACGAACGGCGGCCGAGGCGTCGTACAGCCGCGGTGGATGCACCGAATCCACGGCGTCGTAGCGGATGTCGGACGTGAGGAAGGCATCGGGACGCGTGCCATAGACGGCGTTCATGGCCGCGATCAGGGGTTGATCACTTCGAAAGTTCCGCCGCATCGTGAAACGCCGGTGCTCGGGAACGGCGTGGCATGCGGCCGTGTACACGCCGACATCGGCGCCGCGGAAGCCATAGATGGCCTGCTTGGGATCTCCGATGAGCAGCAGTCGCGCGGAGGGGTCCTCGAGAAACACGGTTCGGAACACCGACCACTGCACGGCATCCGTGTCCTGGAACTCGTCGATGAGCGCGACCCGGTAGCGCTGCCGCAGTGCCTCCACGAGCTCGCGGCGGTGCAGGCCCCGCGCGACGCGCTCCAACATGTCATCGAACGTCACGCGGTTGCGGCTCGCCAGGCGGGCCTGCCAGGTCCGGTCGACGTCGGTGGCGAAGGACCGCAGGAGTGCGTCCGCGCGTGGCGGGTCGCCGCAGCGGCGCTCCAGGTCCGCGGCGAGAGCATTCTCGAAGGTGCGGCCCTCGAGGCGGGTGGCGTTGACCCGTGCGGCGTTGGCGCGTGTGACGAAGAACAGGTCCGCGCCGTTCGGCCGCGGCCTCAGCCCGCCGTCGGCGAGCCATCCACGCATGTCCGTCCAACGTCGATCGAGCTTGGCAGGCGCGTACGTGGTGCGGTTGAGCCAGCCGCGCGACGTCCATTCCCGCACGGTCCCGAGGAGCTCGTCCCCCTCGCTCCCGTCGCATCGTGCCGCCAGCTCCCGCGCGTCGGCCGCATGCGCGTCGATGCGCGCGCGCCAATCATCGTTCCCTTCGGGCAGGAAGGTGGCGCCGCGATGCCCCACCCGCGCCCGCGCAATCGCCCGCAGGCGATTTCGACTCATGCCCGCGACATCGCGAAACCAGGCGAATGTGCCGGGGCCCATGGGTACCACGTGGGTGACGAACCAGTCATCCACGATCTCCTCGATGAGCGAATCGGTGTCCTGCAGGAGGTCCGAGTCGAACGGGGCGTCCGCTTCGAAGGCCAGACTCGCCAGAACGCGCTGGCAGAACCCGTGGATGGTCGACACCGGGGCGCGGTCGAAGTCCCCGACCGCCCGACGCAGCCGATCCGAGCGCGTGGCCAGCACCTCGGCCTCCGCGGGTTGCCAGGACCCGATGGCCGTGGCACCCGTGCGACCGGCCAGGACAGCGTAGGCGTCGTCACCGGGCCGACGCGCGGCGTTCCCCTGGTGCCGCACGTGATCCAACGCGTCCGCGGCCTCCGTCAGCACGGCGCGGATCCGGTCCCGCAGCTCCGCGGTTGCCGCCTCGGTGAAGGTCACCACGAGGACGCGGTCGATGGTCGGCGGCGATCCTCCGTCGGGTGGATCCTCCGCGATCAGACGGGCCACGAGCCGGGCGATGCTCCACGTCTTTCCGGTGCCGGCGCTCGCTTCGACGAGGGTTGCGCCGGCGGGGAGCGGGAGGTCGATGCGGAAATCGTTCACGTGGCCCTCCGAGCCGCCAGAAGGGGGCGCCAGAGTCGCGCGGCCAGCCGCTCGAAGTCCTGCGCGAAGCGATGGGGGTCATGTCCAAACGGGGGCGAGTCCCCGAAGACGAGAGTCAGCGCGGGATCCGCGGACTCCCCGGCAGCAGCCCCCGCGTTGGAGTGCCACTCCCTGCGTGCCGCCTGCCGGGCTGCCGCGAGCGCGTCGTGTCGTGCGTCCTCGGAGAGCGTGTCGAGGTCGGGGAGGAGAGCCCTGCTCGCCCATGCGAATGTGGTTTTGTCCACGAGCGCGATCGGTGCACGATGCGCCTCCAGCGCCAACGCCACCAGGTCCGCGAGATGCGCGCGTGCCTCATCGACCGTCGGGACTTCGAGCGTGATCACCTCGCCGGCAGGCAGCTCGCCACGCACGGTCGAGCCGACGATGTGCACGCAGGTGACGTCGTGACCAGCCGCACGCACGCCCAGGAGCTGGATCCAGGACGTGAGCAGGGCCCTGCTCCGGTTCGGTGCGTCGTGGCTGAAGCGGATCAGCGCGTCGCCAAACGATTCGACGCTGCCCGTGACGGTGAGCGGTCCATCTTCGACGGGCAAGGCGACATGCACGTCCCGCTGTACGCCGTGTGGCAGGCGACCGCCGAAGAGCGCGTCGAGCACCTCGCCCGCCGATGCCGTGTGCTGCCAGAGGGTGGTGCCGATGGCTCGGCCCGGCGCGCCAGGGGGCAGCATGCCTCGTCCATGCAGGCGTTCGATCACGGGTTCCCGGTCGCGCGCACCCTCCAACCAGGCCGTGGCCATCGCGTCGCCGGCCGCCCAGCGTTCCAGACCGTCCAGATCGAGCGGCTCTCGATCGCGGAGCTCCTGCTCGCCGTCCTGCAGATGAAGTCCGAGCCGCTCGCGCACGAGAGTACGCACCGGCCTTCGCACCCACCGCACGAGCGCATCGAGGGTGAAGCCAAGGGGGCGCGGGCCCTCCGGCAGGGTCTCACCCATGGCGGCGAACGGCGGGAATCCGTGCCTGCCCCGGGCGAGCGCGCACGCCGCGAGGTGCATGCGGGCGTCATAGCGAACCGGACGCGGCGAGGAAGGCCACGGGTCGGCCCGGCGGAACCCGCTGCTCGCGAACGGCTGCACGGCGTGGATGCGTGTCATGAGCTGGCGCGGAGCGATGGCAGGGTCGCTGGGCACCTCGAACGTCAGGTCCACCACGTCGAGCAGATCGCCGATCGGTACCGCCGGCGGCAGCGTGCGGTCCGTGCGCGGATCCCGGCCCGTGTAGAACACGAGAAGATGGGACCGCGCGGCGAGGATCGCCTCGAGCAGCAGGTTTCGGTCTTCCTCGCGGGGGTCGCGGTCTCCCGGACGCGGATTGGACGCCGTCGCATCGAAGGCCCGTGGATGATGTGGGCGTGGGAAGGTGCCATCATCCATGCCGACGAGGCAGACCACGCGGAACGGCACGCTTCGCATGGGGGCGAGGGCGCACACGGTCACGGCTCCGGTGGTGGGGCGATCGCCCCCGACGCTGCGCTCGAAGCGTGACTGAAGGATGGCGATCATCGCGCCCGTGTCCACCTGTCCGGGGAAGGCCGACGCCTCCCGCGCGAGCGCGCCCAGGCCATCCAGAAGTTCGCTGCGGAGGAGCGCGGCCGCCGTCGGTACGTCCGCCAGCTCGTCGACCAGGCCTGCGAGCGACGTCGTCCAGTCGGTCACCGTGCGCGGCACACGGAGACGGGTGCGCCACCCCTCGAGCCGCGCGCACGCCTCCGCGAGGATGCCGAACGTCCCGGCGGCATCCCCTTCCATCTCGTCGAAGGGTGCGATGCCGTGAAATCCGGCGCTACCGTCATCCTCGTGCGTGACACCGAGCGCGAGGCGGTCCAGTGCGAAGGCGAGCGTGAACGCATGCTGCGGCGGAAGCCCCTGCCGTGCGCGGTCCGCAGCGTCGGCGCCGTGCCGCGCACCGGCCTCCCGCAGCCAGGTACGCACCCGGGCGAGTGCGGCGTCCTCCAGGCCGAAACGACGTCGAACCGGCTCGAGCGCGAGGAAGTCCGCGAGAGTCGACGCCGCCAGCGGACGGTCGATGAGGTCCAGCGCGCGCAGAAGCACGTCCGCGAGCGGGTTCAGCGCGCGCACGCCGAGGTCCGCGACGTGCGTCGGAATGCGTGGGGCTCCGGCGGGTCCCCAGCCGTCAGGCCCGCGCGTGTCATGGCCCTCGGGGAGCACGGTGTGCAGAAGGGGCGCGTACGTGCCGAGATCGGGAGTCATCACGACGACGTCCCGGGGTTGCAGGTCCCGATGACGCTCGAACAGGTCGATCAAGGTCTCCCGCAGCGCCTCGACCTGCCGCGTGGGCCCGTGACACGCGTGGAACTGCAGGGAATCGTCGTCGGCAACCAACGCCCTTCCGGCGCGCATGGTGCGAATGTCGGCCCGGGACCGGGCGTGGATGACATCCGACTGGAGAATCCCGAGCGCGCCGTGCGCGCCGGAAACGTCGAACGCACCGTCGACATCCGGTTCGAGCACATCGGGCAGCGCGAGGTACGCTTCGGCGGTGTCGCGCGCGAGCACGCCGAACGCCGTGAGGAGGGGGTTCTGATCCTCGAGCGCCTGACGTGCCTGCGACGCGTCGAGGCGCGTCATCTGCCGCCGGGAGCGCGTGTCGCCCCAGTATTCCTGCGACGGCGTCAGAAGGTACACGTGCACCTCGCGCCGCGTGCCCGCACGCGCGAGCGCCTGCAGCCACACCGGCGGCAACGAGGTGACAGCGAACACGTGGAGCGCGTCCCCGGGATGGGGAGTGGCCTCGTAGCGTCGCGTCGGGTGGTCGGTGCCGATGGCGACGTGGAGCGCGTGCCACAGGTCTGCCTGCCAGGCCGGGGCCTCCGCCACGGTCCCGCCGGCCTCCCACGCGCGCACCCAGTCCGGTCGGAACAGCGCCGCGCGATCCAGCACGTCGGCGACCTCCCGCGCGAGGGACCACACGTCGCGGGTGACCCGTCCCGCGGCATGGGCCTCCGCATCGGGTCGCGCGTGCAGGAGCCACGTGCGCAGCGGGCCGAACGCCGGCCGGTCGATCAGGGCCGGCAGGAGCGCGGCGATATGCCAGGCCAGGGTGTCGGGTCGCCACGGATCGAGCGCGTCCGCTTCGCCGCCGTAGATGTGCGCCAAGGCCTCGCCCGGAAACGGGAAGGCCACGTTGGCGCTGATGGGAAGCGCCGTGGCGAGATGATTGCGCAGCCAACGCTCCATCCCGCGACTCCCGACACTGATCGTGACCGGAGAAATCGGGTCCTGGGGCGGGTGCATCCGGAGCTGGTCGACGAGGCGTGCCGCGAGTGCCTCGATGCGGGCTCCGCGATGCAAGGTGATACCGGTCACGCTGGCTGCTCCTTCCGAGGGTCTCTACCGTGTCCGACGCGCAGCGTGGGCAAAAGCGGACACGTCGGACGCCATACCCGGACTCAGGCGGCCTCGGTCGCGTCGGGCATGGCGCCGGTGGACGACCACGGCACGAACCCGCCGCCGAGCCGCAGGACCTCGGCGCGTCCCCGCCGCGCCTGGCGCTCGAAGCTCTCGCGGACCGTGGGCGCGTCGCGATCGGTGGCGTCGTACGCCGGCACCAGGACACGGATCGCGTCGTCCAGCGTTCCGCTGGCCAACGCCGCCGCGGCGCGGGTGAGAACGGCGTCCTCGTCTTCGCCGAGGCTCGACGCGAGCGCGCGTACGTGCAGGTCCATGTCGGGCACGATGCCGCCGAGGCGTGCGGTGAGCAGCCATGCGATCCGTGCGCCGACGGGTGCCTCGACCATGGCGTCCAGGGTCCTGCGGAGCGCGTCCCGGTTCTCGAGGCGACGCTGCGGACAGCAGGGGTCGAACGCCACCATGTCCTCGCCGGGCATGACGATCTCGTCGCGGCGCCGCGTGGCGCGCTGACGCTCCAGGTCGCGCCGGAAGTTGGAGATGGTGCGCGTCAGGTAGCGCGCCGGGTCGGAGACGCGCGCCGGGTCCAGCAGGCCCTTCGCGCGGTCCAGCTTGGCGACGAGGAAGTCCTGAACGTGATCATCGACGCAGTCGTCCCGAAGGCGCGCAAACGCCCGCTGCAGCCGCGGGGTCAGGAACGACACGCAGGCGTCGTAGGCCTCCGGAGCGCCTTCGTGAAACCAGGCGGCGAGAGCAGTGGCGAGGGTGGGGTAGGTTCGCATGGTGGATGACATGTCCTCACCCTATGCCATGCCGAATGGCGGAAGCGGACAATTTCTGTCCGCCGCGTTCGTGGCCGCCGCCTAGGTCGCGTGGACCCCCTGGTTCGCGGCAGGCTCCCCGCAGCCGTGACAAAACCCGGCGAAGGCGTTCTTTCGTGCATCACACCGCCCGCAGCGGTTGAACAGGCAGATGCCGCAGTGCGGACAGTGGTTGTGTTCGGCGTTCGTGAGCAGCACCGCCCGCTCGCAACCGGGGCAGACGCCCTTCGCGAGCCGCGACATCACCGTCTCGTAGTCGAGGCGTTCGCGCCGCATCGGCTCGGGTTCCGCCTCCGCGCGCTGCTGGCGTTCCACGTAGCGCTGCAGGGCCCGAATCGCGTAGCGTCCGGCGGCCACGGTGACGAGGATGCCGACGCCGTAGCGTACGTACCCGCCGTAGCTCGGAAGATGGGGGACGAGCTCCACGAAGAACGTGAAGGCGGCGAACAGGATGAAGCCCCACACGAACGGCCAGTTCGGGCCGTTGCGGTGGCGGGAGAAGAGCCACCCGGCCAGCGCGAGGAGCGGCAGCGTGACCGCGAGGCGGTACCCGAAGACTCGTAGCTGCTGGGCGTCGCGGGCGCGCTCCATCGTGTCCCCGGCCACCCGCTCCAGCTCGGCGAGCGCGCGCCGGGCGGCGTCCTGTTCACGCTGCAGACGGTCGAGCTCCGCGTCGATGCGTTCGAGGGACCGTTGCGCGTCGCGCTGCCCCGCCTTCCGTTCATCCAGCTCGCGCGCGCGGGCGAGGACCTCGGGGTCCGTGTCCGCACGCTGCGTGGAGCTTCGGGTCTCCCGCCACGTCGCGAACGTGGATTCGGCCTGGGACAGGTCGTTCGTGGCGGCGATCAGTGCCAGGCTGGCGGTGTCGCGCTCGCCGCGCAGGGACGGGTCCCGTGCCTCGAGTTCCGCCAGCTGCGCGCGGAGCGGCGCCACTGCGTCGTGGTCGAGGAACGCCTCGAGTTCGAGGGTCGTCTCGACGCGCGGCAGGTCGCGGATGACCCGGCCGCCCAGCCCGATCAGGAACCCCGCGAACACGAGCGCGACCAGCCACAGCGCGCGGTGAAACCAGCGCTCCGACCATCGTCCGGACTTGCCCATCGTCACGCCCTCCGTCCGGGTCTCAATAGGTTCCCTTCACGTTGAGTCGCACGGCGCGCGGGTCCTGGCGGTACAGTACAAGGCCGAAGTTCGCGTCGTCGTTCTCGTAGTTCGTGATGGCCTGCGCCAGGTCCAGGGCGTTGAACACGTCGATGCCCACGTCCAGGGAACGCTCCCCTCCGAAGCGGAACGTGTGCGCGACGCGGAGGTCGAGGTAGTGGACCGGCGGCATGAATCGCGAGCCGCGTCCTTCGGGGAACGCGAAGTAGTCCTGATATAGCTCGACGTAGCCGCGACGCTGCCAGGCACGCCCGGAGTCGAACTCGTACACCGCGCCGAACGTGGTGCCGAAGGGCGCCGTGTACGCGCCGTTGACCTTCACGGCGTGGAAGCTGTGGTAGGGCAGGTACCCGTAGTACCCGGCATCGTCCGACGTCGTGCCGAGGCCCGCGAGCCCGTCCAGGAACCAGCCCTGTCCGCTCTCGAACAGCTCGGCCCGCACCGCCGGATCGTTTACGTCGTCGCCGAACACGCCGACCTGGTTGCCGTCGGACCCGCTGCTTCCGCCCGAGCTCAGCTCGAACTGGCCCGGCATGGTGCCGCGGGCCTCGCTGTAGGTGTAGCTCGCAAGCAGCTGCCAGCGCTCGTCCGGCTTGCGCTCCGCGGTCAGCTCGACGGCCCAGTAGTCGCGTCGCTTGGACGCCGGGTTCGTGATGATCCAGGTCTCCGAGTCCACGTCGACGTCCTCGGGGAGATCCCGCGTGCGCGAGGCCATGCCGCGCACGCCGACGGCGAAGTCGCGCATCACCTCGCGCTTCACGCCCACGACGGCCTTGTCGAGGTGGTAGGGCCGCAGCGTGCCGTCGCAGGCGTCGGACGGCAGTTCGCCGTTCGCGTCGGGGACGCAGAACACGAGGGGATCGGTCTCGGGGTTCTGCTCGAAGACGAGGTCGTACCCGCCGGTATCGGCGTTGTGCACGTACTGGCGGTAGATGTACGAGCTGCGGCTGTCGGCCCACGCCGCGAAGGTGTTGCCGTTGATGTCGTAGTACCGACCTGCGTTCATCGTGACGACGGTCTTGCTGTCGCCCGTCACGTCCCACGCGGCGCCGAGGCGCGGGGCAGGCATCCACTGGCTCAGCACGGGTTTGTCCTCGTTCTGCGAGAGCCGCTCGTTGTCCGTGCGCACGCCGACGTTGAGCGTGAGCGACTTCGTCGGCTGCCAGTCGTCCTGAAGGTAGAAGCTGGTGAGGAGGCCGACGTGTCCCAGTGGCCTGCCCACCTCCGTGTAGTCCGTGTAGCCCGCGCAGTCCGCGTAGTCGGGGGCGGTGCACGGCAGGCCCGCGCTCGCCTGTGACAGGTACTGCACGCCGTCCCCCGGGCCCGTGAACGCCAGCTCGCGCGACTCTGCGAGCCGGAAGAACTCCGCCCCGCCCTTGAACACGTGGTGTCCGAGCCAGGCGTCGAGGACCTGGCTGTACGACAGGGTGCCCCCGAGGCGCCCGCGCACGTTGGTGTCCCACTGGCCCGCGTTGCCGACGTATTGACCGCTGTCGAGGTCGAGAACGGACGGCAGGTCGTCGCGTCCGCTCATGGGCTCGGTGACCACGTGTCCCGTCTGGTAGAGGGCCTTCGCCTCCAGCCGCCCGTGCGGGGTGGGGAGCCAGTCCACCGAGAGCTGGTGCGCCGTGTCCGAGGATGCGTAGCGGGACTGCGCGTCCCGCGTGAACTGGGAGCTGGTCTCCGCGTTGTCGATCCCGGACTGCTGCCCGCTGAACTGGTAGCGCACGGTGAGCTGCGGCGTGGCGAACCAGGAGAGCTTCGCGAATCCGCCGCCGGTGTTCGTGAGGTACGGTGCGTCCGGGTCCATGCCCTCGAACACCGCATGGCCCGTGCCGAGCTGCGCGGACGCGAAGTACCACAGCCGTTCGCGGGCCACGGGTCCGCCTGCCACGAGGGAGAGGTCGTGGTTGAGGAACGCCTTCTTCGTCGTCGGCACGTTCGTGTGTGCCTCCAGGTCCGCGATGTCGTAGGTGCCGTCGGACGCGCTCGACGACAGGTAGTACCCCGCGGAGCCGTGATGCTCGTCGCCGCCGTCCTTCGTCACCACGTTCACGAGCATGCCGGTGGCCTGGCCGAACTCTGCGGGCGCGCCGTCGGTGTACACCTGGATGGCGGAGATGGCGTCGTAGTTGACGTCCATGCCGAAGGTCTTGGTCGCGGGGTCGCGCGTGGACACGCCGTCGACCAGGTAGTTGTTTCCGTACTGGCCCTCGCCGCGCACGGAGGGGTTCCCGTTGCCGGCACCGCCTCCCTGCGTGTCGACGCGTCCGGACACGCCGGGGATCATGTTCACGACGTCCTGGTAGGAACGTCCCGTGGGGAGCTTGGCGAGCGTGGCGCTGGTCAGCTCGGTGGACACGGCGGAGCGCATGGCGTCGATCACGGGAAGTTCCTGCTGGACCGTCAACTCTTCCACGCCGACCGGGAGCGTGACCGGAACGAACGCCGTCTCGTCGAGACGCACCACGACCTGCATGGTCACCGGGCGGAGTCCGCTCTTGGACACGCGCAGCGTGTGGGTGCCCGGCGCGACGCCCACCACGCGGAACACGCCGTCGGCGTCCGTGGTGACCACGAGCTGGCCGGCCAGCCTGGGCCCGGAGAGCGCCACGTCGGCGCCGGGCACGGGAAGGCCGGAGTCGTCGATCACTTCCCCGCGAAGGTTGCCGGTCTGGCCGGCCTCGGCCTGCGAGACGTAGAGCGGGGGGAGCGCGAGAAGAAGAAGCAGGCTCATCGGGCGGCTCCGACGGTGAAGGGAATCGGCGCGCAGGCATCGGAGGAGCCGGAATCGGAGGTCGTGCCGCTGTCGGCCGCGGGGCAGACCTCGCCGGCCAGCACGATGTCGTCCTCGCGCAGCAGCTGCACGAAATACGCGCCCTCGGGCACGGCGGGCACCTGGAAGGCCGCACGCGCCGTGCCGCAGACCGAGACGAGCGGGGCCGGGACCGGCGTGGTGCCGTCGGCGGCGCGCGCGGGAGACCCGTCTCCCGCTACGAGGCGCACGCGAAGGGCGGTGTCCAGGCTGCACCCGTTCAAGGTCACGAGGGCGCCGGGTGCCCCCTCGGAGGTGTCGATCGTCTCGACGTAGGCGCGCTGGGGGCACGCGACGTAGGTGTAGCCGCCGCTGCCCGTGATGGTGTCCGACGCGCCGCCCGTGGTGACCACGACGTCGACCGTTCCCGAACGCGCGGCCGGCGGGACGGTGCCGTCGAGCCGGTACCCGCGGGTGAGCAGGCCCCGCGCGGGCGCGGCGTCCCGGAGCGGCTGGCCGCCGACCGTGGCGGTCACGTCGTCGCCGAAGCCGTGTCCGGTGACGGCGACGGCGTTGCATCCGTCCACCCATCCGTAGATGGGCGAGATCGCGACGGCGTCGAAGCCCCGATCGCAGGCGAGAAGCGCGAGAAGCAAGAACATGGCGGGTCGCTCCGTCGGCAAGCGTCGCACGTCCGGGCGCGGCGCTCAAGGGCGGCACCGCGCGCGGGCGGGGCGGTCGCCTCGCTGCGCCGGTGCGCGTCCGCGGGTGCGTCCGCTACGGCTCCGCGTGGGCCGCGCACTGCGCGGTGACGGCGTCGGGGATGCGCACCGGGCGGCCTTGCGCGTCCACGCAGACCAGCTCGACCGTTCCGTCGACGAGCCCTGCGCCGTCGGAGTCGCGGTGGGCGACGTGCCGGAAGACCGCGCGCCAGGGAGACTCGAGCACCACGTGGGTGCGGACGGTCAGCGTGTCCCCGAACGCGGCGCCCTTGAGATAGCGCAGCTCGCAGCGGTACACGACAAAACCCAGCCCGTGGTCCCGGAGGAGCGCGACGAGCACGTCGGGCCCGAGCAGGTGCTCCCGCGCGCGCTCGAAGTATTTCAGGTAGTTGGCGTGGTAGACGACCCCGGAGTGATCGGTGTCCTCGTAATACACGCGGATCGTGAGGGCGTGCGCGGCCATGGCGGCCGGTATCGCGCGGCGGCGCGTTATGGAGGGCTTCGCGTGATGGAACGCCGCCCGACCCTGATCGAACGTCTCCGGGCCCGTCTCGGCGGGGTGCTCGGCGCGAACCTGTCGCCGCTCGCGGTCGGCGGGGCCGTGGCGGTCGGCGTGTACATCGGGTGCATGCCGCTGCTCGGGGTTCACTGGCTGCTGTGCCTGGGCGCGGCACGGCTGTTCCGCCTGAACCAGGCGCTGACTCTGCTCGCGTCGGGGGTCTGCAACCCGATCACGTACCCGTTCATGCTCTTCGCGGAGATCGCCGTGGGGCGGTGGCTGATGGGGGGAGACGTCGACAGCGTCGTCGTCCCCGCCACGCGGGCCGAGGTGTTCGCCATGCTGCGGGACGGGGGTCGCCTGCTCGGGGAGTGCCTGATCGGCAGCGTCCTCGTCGGCGGCGCGCTGGCGGTCGTGTGCGGTGCGTGCGCCATGGTCGTGGCGCGCGTGGCGGCCCTGCGCCGTGCCGGCGCCTGAGGCGCCGGGCGCTTGAGCCTCCGGTGTGCCGACGCTAGGGGGGACGGGTGAGCCTTCTTCGTCCCGTCCCCACGTTCGACCGCGCCGTGTGGGCCGGCGAGGCCCTGCACGCCTGGCGCGGCCCGGAGGCGCGCGGGGCCGCCGCATCCCGCGAGGTGAACGCCGCGCTGCCGCTCGTGGGCGGGGGCGTGCTCGGGGACGCCGTGACCTTGCCGTTCGAGGTGAAGCTCCTCGACGTGGGAGACCGCCTCTCCGTGCAAGTGCATCCCGATGATGCCGAGGCGCGCGCCCGCGGCCTCCCCGTCGGAAAGGACGAGGCGTGGGTCGTGCTGGCCGCGGGTCCCGGGGCGCGCGTGGCGGCGGGCTTCACCCAGCCGCTGTCGCCGGAGGCGCTCGCGGAGGCCTGCGAGCGCGGCACGCTGCCCCATCTGCTGGCGTGGCGGGAGGTCGCGCCGGGCGACGTCGTGGATCTGCCGGCGGGCACGGTGCACGCGGCGGTCGGGCCGCTCGTCCTCTACGAGGTGCACACGCCGTGCGACGTGACCCTGCGCATGTACGACTGGGGACGCGGCCGCGCGCTCGACATCCCGGCCGCGCTGCGCGTGGCGCGGGGCGCCCCGGCACCGGGTCGGGGAGGCGTTGCGGAGGGGATGTCCCCTCCGCCCCAGACCTCCCACGGGGAGCGTGTCGAGGTGCTGGTGGAGGGGCCTTCGTTCTCGATCGTCCGTGCGCGCGGTCCCTGTGCGATCCCGATGCGCGGAGCCCTTGCGCTGACCGTGGTGTCCGGGGAGGTGCGGCTCGACGGTGAGGCGGTCGGGTCTGGCGGGTCGGTCGTCGTGGTGGGCGCGCCCGGCATGCGGAGGCTCGACGGGACCGGCGAGGTGCTGGTCGCGTGCGCGTCGGGCGTGCTTGCGGAGGCCCCCGCGGGCGTGTAACGTGGGGGCACCGTCGGAGGCCCCGTGTCCCTGCTCGTCATCGCGATGATCGCCGCGCCGGCCAGTGCCGAGGACTGGGCGCCCGGTGCCACGATTCCCCAGGCCATCCTGGCGGACGTGACGCCGGACGGGTTCGACGCCGCCGCGGCGCTGGTGCCGACCCTCGTGCCGTCGCGGATCGACGTGCCGGACACCACCGGCGACCGGCTCGGGATCGACTACGGCGTGGTCGGCGCCTGGGTGGACATCGACGTGACCGACGCCGCGCTCACGCCTGGCCACGGCGTGCTGAACCTCGACGCGTCCATGTCCATCTCGGTGAACAGCGCGTGGGACACGTTCGACCTGTACGCGCACGGTGGCTGGATTCCCGACCAGGACTGCGCAGCCCATGTCGAGGCCTTTCCGGTGGCCTTGCAGTCGAGCATCGCCCTCTCGGTCGTGACCGATGGGCGCGGCGTGCGTCGCGTCGACGCCTCCGTCGGCACCATCGACCTTCAGAACGGGCTCACCGAGGACCACATCCAGCTCAGCGACTGTGGCCTGGCCACCATCGAGGGCGTCCTTGACAACATCGGACTGAGCCTCGTCGGGCTCATCCTGGACCCCCTCGAGGGGGAGTTGGACGACGCCGTGGCGGAGCTCGGCCCGGAGCTGGAGAGCACGATCGAGGACGCCTTGCAGAGCGCCTCCGTGCGCGAGTCGGTGGACGTGAACGGCGGCACGCTGGACCTGGCGCTGTCTCCCTCGAGCGTCCAGGTCACCCCGGAGGGCATGCGCGTGACCATGGAGGGCTCCGCGGGTGCCGACGCCGCCGCGTGCGTCGCGGCCTACGATCCCGGGGGCAGCCCGAAGTCGACGGGAGGCCCGCCCTCGCTGGGGTCCGCGCCGTCGGGCGTGCCGACTCCCTTCCACGTGGGCGTGTCCGTCTCGGATGACTTCACCAACGAGGCGCTCTACGCGGTGTGGCGCTCCGGCGCGCTGTGCGTGTCTCTCGACGCGGACGCCGGTCTGCCGCTCGACACGACGCTGCTCCATCGCCTGACGGGCGATGCCCTCGCGCCGATCTTCCCGGAATCCGCCCCGGTCGGCGTGCGGCTCGCGCCGCGCAAGCCGCCCACCAGCGCGTTCGGCGCGGGACACGACGTGGACGTTGCGCTCCGCGAGACGGGCGTGGAGTTCATCGCGGACCTCGATGGTCGAAAGGCGCGTGTGCTCACGGTGGACCTGGACGGTCCGGTCGGCGTGGACCTCGCGTTCGACGGGGCGACCGGCCAGCTCGACGCGGCCGTCGACCTCGACGCCGAGTCGCTCACGCCCAGCGTCTCCTACAACGAGTTCGCGCCGGGCAAGGACGACACCATCGTCGCAGCGTTCCGGGGGACCTTCGGCACGTTGCTGGACACGGTCGTCGGGGGCGTGCTCGAGGGGCTGGGCACGTCGCTTCCCTCCTTCGAGGGCATCGGTGTGCAGGCGATCCGGGCGGGTTCGACCGCGGAGTGGCTGGGCGTCTACGCGTTCGTCGGCGAGGTCGACTACGTCAACGCGGACGGGGGATGCGGAAGCTGCGCGGGCGGGTGTGCGCAGGGTCCCGCCGGTGCGATGCCGCATCCGGGACTCGTCCTGCTCGGCGTGCTGGTGCTGCGCCGTCGGCGCGACGGCTAGGAGCCTGCTACGGGGCGTTCGGCGCGGCCGTGTCGCCGCCCGGCAGCGGAAGGCGCAGCGTCGCGAGGCTCTCCCGCGTGGCGTCCAAGGCCGGGCCGAGGGTGCCGGGCGGGCACACGAGCTCGACGTGCCAGCCCAGGCTGCCGGCCCGCGCGTACCAGCCGAGCACGTGCGCGCCCGACGGCGTAGTGGGCACGCAACGTGCGACCCGCGTCCCCTGCGGTGCCGGTAGACTTCGGTACAGGCCCGCGTCCTGCCAGTCCCAGGCGCATCCGGCGCGGGGGCGCGGCGTGTCGCTGTTCGGGATGGCCCACACGTCGAGGCGCACGCCGAACGGGCCGCGCACCACCAGCCGCAGGGCGTCGTGGCGCCCCCCCGGACGCGCGGTCCAGCCGGGCGGCAGCGTCATGGACAGGCCCAGCACGTCGTTCCATGCCCCCTCGGTGACGGTGCCCGCCGGCTCGACCGCGGGGGTCCCCGCCTCCGGCGCGGCCGGTGGGGGAGGGGGCTCCACGCGCCGTAGGCAGCCCGTGAGCGCGAGGGTCACGAGGCCGACGGTCACGCGGGATCGAGCCCGAGCGCCCGGCGGTGGGCCGGGTGGCCCCAGCAGGCGTCGAAGCGTGCCAGCTCGGCGGCGGCGGCGTCCGGGCAAGGGATGCCGCGGGCCGACACGACCCGCGCGGCGCGCCGCGGGTCCGACGCACACGTCTCGGCCCAGTGCCGTGCCGCGTCGGCCGGCGGGTCGGCGACCGCGTCGACCACGCCGCAGGCCAGGGCCTCGGCGGCGGGAAGAACCATCCCCGCGTCGATGATCCGGGCAGCCGCCTCCGCGCCGATGCGCCGCACGAGCCGCGTCTCGCCGCCGAAACCCGGGCGCACCCCGAGGCGCGACTGCACCCAGCCCACGCGTGCGTCCGGGGCGGCCACCACGTGGTCGCACAGGGCGAGCAGCTCGGCACCGCCGCCCATGGCGGCGCCCTCGAGCACCCCCACGATGGGCACGCGCAGGGCCTCGAACGCCTCCGTCGCGGCGTGCATCCAGCGGCCCATCCTTCGGCCCATGCCGGGGACGGCGAGCCAGGCGCGGACGGCGTCCAGGTCGCCGCCGGAGCAGAAGGTGCCCGCCGCACCCCGCAGGATCACGGCGCGCGCGTCCCGCAGCGCGTCGGCGGCCTCGCCGAACCGCACCATCATCGCGGGGGTGAGCGCGTTGCGCGTGCGGGGCGCGTCGAGCCATACCGTGGCGATCCGTCCTGGCTCGACCCGCACCGTCCCCTCGGTCGGTGGGAGGGTGTCGACCCAGGCGCGGAAGTCCTCCGCGTCGCTCACATGTCCTCCGGGGCGCGCGTTCCGCGGCGCAGCTCCTCGAGGCGGGCGGAACCGTCGGCGGCCCGCCAGGCCGCGCGCCGGGCCTCGTCGGCGACGCGGTCCAGCCACGCGGCGACGCGCCCGTCCGCGCGCCGCGTCTCCCAGGCCGCACGGCCCGCGCCGACGATCCAGGCGCGATGCGCCGCGAGGGACTCCACCACCGCGTCGACGCCCTCGTCGCGCAGCGCAACCGACACGTGCACCGGCGCGGCCCACGCGCGGTCGTCGAGGTGAACGCCCAGCTCCAGCTCGCGGCGGAGCAGGTCCGCGCCGGGACGGTCGGCCTTGTTGACGCAGAACACGTCCGCGATTTCGAGGAGCCCTGCCTTCATGGCCTGCACAGTGTCCCCGCTCTCGGGAGTCAGCACGACGAGGACGGTGTCGGCGAGATGGAGGATCGCGAGCTCCCCCTGGCCGACCCCGACGGTCTCGACCACGATGCGGTCGTAGCCGCACGCGTCGAGCAGGTCGACGACGTTGCCCGTGGCGCGCGAGAGCCCGCCGAGGTGCCCGCGCGACGACAGGGAGCGCACGTACACCCCGGGGTCCTCGACGTGGCGATCCATGCGGATCCGGTCCCCGAGGATGGCCCCGCCGCTCACGGGCGACGACGGGTCCACCGCCACCACGGCGACTCGCTCGCCGTGGGCGCGGGCGTGGGCCACGAGCCGGTCGGTGAAGGTGCTCTTGCCGGCGCCGGGCGGCCCCGTGATGCCCACCACGTGGGGTGCGCCCGGCGCGTGCCGCCGACGCACGGAGAGTCCGCGCAGGGTGCGCAGCGCCTCGGGATCGGCGTTCTCGACGCGCGTGAGGAGACGTGCGAGCGCGCTGCGTCGACCGGCGAGGGCCGCGGCGGCGAGCGCGTCGGGGTCCGGGTCCATGGCCCCCCATGTAACCGTCGGCGCGGCCGTGCAGGATCCGGACGGACGGGATAGCGCGCCGGCGTTTCGAGGCCGACATGCGTCTGCGCGCGATCGTTCCCGTTCTCCTCGCCCTCACCGGGTGTGCGTCCGCGCCGGAGTCCACCGTGACCGGAACGGCGGGCGGGATCACGTTCGGGGAGACAGCCACGGCATTCTTCGGGGGGCCGTTCCTGGTCATCTCCGCGCAGCCCATCGAATGCATGGACCTGGCGTTCGTGGTGCCGGCCTACGAGGACGGCGTGGCCGCGACCGATCGCGACGTCGCGTTGCTGCAGTTCACCTTCGGCCAGACCGACGTCAACCTGGGGCGCACCGCCGTGGACGTCGGCGCCTCGGTGTCCGCCACGGTCGTCAACATCGTCGGGGACGCCTCGGGCTACACCCGCGCCGAGAGCGGGCTCCTCATCGTGGATGCCGTGGACCCGTCGGAGAATGGGCTCGCGAGCGGTTCGTTCGAGGACGTGACCTTCGAGGACGGCACCCTTGCCGGCACCTTCAACGCGACGTGGTGTCGCAATCTCCGGGAGTGATCATGCTGCACGCCCTGCTCGCCCTCTCCCTCGTCGCGCCGGCCCGCGCGGAGGACGTCATCGCGCCGGATCCCACCCCGCGCTCGCTCGAGGATTTCACGCTGGCGTTCGCCGTGCAGGAGGCGCTGCTCGAGGCCCTTCGCGCCGGCGGCGTGGATGTCGTCGATGCCGACACGATGCGCAAGTGGGCGGTGCCGGCCATGGACGGATGCGCCGAGAACGCGGAGTGCCTGACGGACACCTGGCCGGCGACGGACGCCCGGCTGGCGATCGTGATGCTCGCGGGACGCGTGCCGGGCGGAATCGACGTGGAGGTGCGTCTGCACGGTGCGGACGCGGAGGCACCGTTCAAGGTGTACGCGGACTCCGTCAAGGACGGGGAGGAGCCGCGGTGGGCACGCGAGACGGCGCGCCGGGTGCGCGACGCGCTGGCGCTGATGCCGGAGCGCTCCATCGCGAAGCCGGAGCTGCGCAAGAAGGGTGCGAAGACCCGCGCCTCGGTCGTCGCGCCGCCTCCCGCGGACGACGTGGACGTCGCGCCGCCGAGCACGCAGAACCCCACGGCCTTCCGGGAGGAGGGCGACGAGTTCCCGGACCTGTCCGGGGCCCCGCGGCGCAAGGCGGGTGCGGATGCGCGCTCCGAGCGCCAGCGGGATCGCGACAGCGCCGAGCTGGCGAAGCTGCACCTGCCGCGTGGCGCCGTGCAGCGCTTCGAGCGCAGCGGGTTGTCCCTCGACGCCTGGAAGGGGCGTGCACGCGTGCGCTCCGGGCAGATGCTGCTCGAGTTCAACGGGGGCTACGGGCTCGGGGCCACCGATCGCGGCTACAGCGTGCGCACGAAGGTCACGCGCGAGCAGGAGAGCCTTCCGAGCGGCGCGGTGAGCTACGTCTACAACACCACGGCCGCGAGCACGTGGCAGGGCATCGGCGCGGGCGACGGCGTCTCCGTCGGTGGTTCGCTCGGCTACGCACCGACGTGGTGGCTGGACACGAGCCTGCACGTGGGCGTGCAGTTCGGCCGCAATCTCCTGGTCGCGGGGTACGAGTGTCCCGAGGGCTGTGACCCGCCGAGCGGCACCTTCGCGCCCGAGCCCGCGCGCGCCGCGCAGCTGCTGCTGGAGCCGCGCGTGCGCCTGTGGGCGACGCCGACCGGCATCGCCAAGCCGTACGCGCTGGTCGGCTTCACGACGCTGGTGCACGGCCCGATCGTGGTTCCGGACGGCGACGTGATCTACCCGGACGCCGAGACCGGCTACGAGTTCGGTCCCATGGGCGGCGCCGGCCTCACGTTCGACGCGACGCCGTTCTTCTCGGTCTACGTCGAGTCCCCCGTGACCTGGCTCATCCCGCGTGGGGACGGCGAATCGCTCAACGCGGCGGTGCAGGCCACCCCGCTGCGCCTCGAGGGGACGCGCGTCCTCGTGCGCCCAGGTGCGGGCGTCGCCATCCGCTTCTGAGTCGGCCCGCGGCCCGGGGGCGTTGCGGGGGGCGGGCAAAGCCCCCCGCCCCAACCCCGAGACGCGCTAGGCGTGCCCGACGGTGTAGACCTTGAGCGTGTTCGTGGCGCCCTTCATGGGCGTATTTCCCGCGAGCACGACGACCTCCTGACCGCGGTCGATGAGGCCGCGCTGGAGCAGGATCTTCTCCCCGATGGCGATGAGCTCGTCCGTGCTGGCGACGTTCGGGGCGAGGACGGGGGTCACGCCCCAGGACATCGCCATGCGGTCATACGTCGTCTGGTTCGGCGTGAGCGCGTATATCGGGCCCGGCGGGCGCGACTTGCTCACGACGAGGGCGGTGGCTCCCGACCACGTGAACACGACCAGCGGCCGGTGGATCTCGCGCACGGCATGGCAGGCGGAACGCACGACCGTCTGCTGCGGTCCGGCCAGGACGCTGACCTCGTCGATCGGCGGGCGCATCCATCGGCTGGATTCGACCTCCCGCGCGATGCGGTCCATCGTCTCCACGGCGCGGATGGGGTACTTGCCGGCGGCGGTCTCCCCGGAGAGCATGACCGCGTCGGTGCCATCCAGTACGGCGTTGGCGACGTCGGTCGTCTCCGCGCGCGTCGGACGCGGGTTGCGCTCCATGCTGTCCAGCATCTGCGTCGCCGTGATGACGAGCACGCCGGCCTTGTTGGCGGCGGCGATCAGGTCCTTCTGCAGGACCGGGATCCGCTCGAGGCTCATCTCCACGCCGAGGTCGCCGCGGGCGACCATGATGCCCTCGACGACGGGCAGGATCTCCTGGATGTTCGCGACGGCCTGCGGCTTCTCGATCTTGGCGATGACCGGCAGGTCCGGGACGCCGAGCCGGCGGAGGTGGGTGCGCAGCTCGAGCACGTCGGTCCCCTCGCGCACGAACGAGAGCGCGACGAAGTCGACCCCGGCCTTCACGCCCACCTCGAGGTCGGCGATGTCCTTCTCCGTGAGGCACGGCGCGCTCACGGCCACGCCGGGGAGGTTGATGCCCTTTTTCGACCCGAGCTCGCCGCCGTCCTCGATGAGGATGTCCACCTCCCCGGGCGTGATGTCGCGACGGATGGCCTTCACGCGGCCGGAGAGCGCACCGTCGGCGAAGATCACGACGTCGCCCGGCGTCACGTCGTCCACCATGCCGGTGTAGGTCGTGCCGACGCGGGTGCCCTCGGCGATGACGGCGTCGGACATCACGACCGTCAGGACGTCGCCGCGTGCGAGCACGACCGGCGTCGGCGCCTTGCCGGTCCGGATCTTGGGGCCCTGCAGGTCCAGCAGGATTCCGACGGGGCGATCGAGCTGGACGGCCGCACGCCGAACCCGCGCGACGCTCTCGCGGATCCCGTCCGCGCTGGCGTGGGAGCAGTTGATGCGCACGACGTCGACGCCAGCCTGGAGCAGCGCGAGGATCTGGTCGAGTTCGCGGGAGGCGGGGCCGAGGGTGGCGACGATCTTGGTGCGACGTGCAGGCATGGGGGGCCACGTATCGTGGCGCGACGGGGATAGCAGCGCGGCGTGGAGGAGGTCGAACCACTGGTCGCCGCGGATCTTCGTCACGTCGTGACGGAGGCGCTCGCGCGCGAGGGTCACCTGTTCACCGCCGGCGAGGTCGTCGTCTTGCGTCGCGTGCTGGCGCTTCCGCCCGCTGCCACGGAGCTCTACGCCCGGTTGGTGACCCGCGTGGGTCCTGCGTTCCGGGTCGCGGCCCTGGCCTACGGCTTCGACGTGCCGGGGGCCCTGCGCGTCCTGCGCGACGCGGATCTCCTCCACGCGGCGCTGCCCGATGATCGCTGCGTCGCGGCCTTCGACGTCCCGGCGCTGCGGGATGCCTGCCGGCGCCTCGGCGTTCCGGCGACCGGGACGCGCCCGGATCTGGTGGGGCGCCTGGCAGGCCGTCGCTGGCGTGACGAGGACGTGGTCATGCCGTCCCACGTCGGTCTCGTGCGCCGCGCGTTGGGTCTCGTCCTCCAGCGGTCGGGGGCGGACTTCGGGGTGCTCGTCGCGGAGCGGCTCGGACACGTCCGGTTCGCCAGCTACACACCGACGGGCGGTCCAGGGCTCTACCCGACACGTGCCGCGATGCGCCTCCGCGAGCGCGCCGTGGCCGGCGCGTGGGCGGATTCGGACGAGCCCCTGCGGGTGGCGCGTGCGGGACCGCGGGATCCGGGTCCGTGCGCCTGGCGGCGCGCGGTGGAGACGGTGCTGTCTGGACCGGCACCCGCGTCGGTGCTGGCGGAGCTCGTCGAGGCCGGTGCCCCCGTCCGGCCACGGCTGGCGCGCGCCCTGGAGGAGGAGGGGAGGCGTCCCGATGCGCTCGCCGTGTGCCGCGATCCCCGTGCCACCCCGGAGGAGCGCGTGGCGCTGCGCCGGATTGGCCGGCGCCTCGCGCGTCGCGGGGGCGTGGGCTGGCCGCCCGACCCGGAAGCCGCCTGGCGCACCCGCACGCTTCGCCTGGAGCGCGACGGAACGCGTGGCGGTCGGCCCACGTGGCGCACGCCGGAAGGCCCGCGGCACGTCGAGCGCGCGGTGCTGGCCCTGCCCGCGCTGCGGGCGCGCGGTGCGGTGCACGCCGAGAACGGCCTGTGGACCTCGCTCTACGCGCTGGTGTTCCGCGACCTCTACTGGCTTCCGGTACCGGGGATGCTTCCAGGGCCGCGTCGGCGAGGTCCCCGCGACGTCGGAACCCCCGGATTCCTGCGACGGCGACGGGCGGAGGTCGAGGCGCGCCTCGAGGCCCTGCGACAGGAGGGGCCTGCGCGATGGGTGCATGGATGGGATGGCGAGGAGCTCGCTGGAATGAGCATCGTCGAAAGAATGCATGAGGTTGTTTCGAGTATCCCTGGCCCATGGGCGGCCGCCGTGCTGACCCGGCTCGCGCGCGAGGGATGGGATGCGGCCCGTGGCCTGCCCGACCTGTGGATTCCGGGCGGAGCGGCCGCACGTGTCGACGGCCTGATCGCGCCAACCCTCGGGAATGCGCCGCTGCTCGTGGAGATCAAGGGTCCGGGCGACACGATTCGGGACGCCCAGGCCGCGTGGATGGAGTGGTTGTGGGAATGCGGGATACCCGTGGAATCATGGCATGTTGTAGAGTGATGTCTCGAATAGATCTATCACCCTGTTTCAAGGTGCTTTTTGTGCGTTGACGTGTCAACTGGTCGTGCTATGCTTGCCTGTGAGGTGGTTTCGACCATCCGCGTGGAACAGGCAACACGGAGGAGACATGCCCATCGCCAATGCCCGCAGCCGCGAGCGCGTGGCGCGCAATTTCATCAAGTCCTACGGACGCGCCCGCTTCCGTCGCTTGCTGGAGGCGCTCGCGCGTGCGGAGAGCGGCCAGGCCGTCGCCGAGGAGTTCGGCGTGAGCCGGGAGCGCGTTCGTCAGTGGAAGAACACCTTCGGCACCGTCATCACGATGTACCAGGTGCACCCCGAGGTGGAGCGTTTGCTTGCGGAGCGTGCGCGCGCCGCGGTCTGAGGCACGCACGACGCCCGGCGGCCGCGCCTCCCCGAGGGGCGCGGCCGTTCGTTTTTTGACGCGGGCGCGTGCGTCGCCGGGTTAGACGGGGTGCCTCCGGAGGCGTATCCATGGCCCAGTCTTCCCGTGTCTTCCTCGTCGGCGGCGCCCACACGCCCTTCCTCGGCAAGGGCCATCCCGACTTCATCTGGAAGAACCACCCGGACTTCGGCACCCGTGAGAACCCCACGCTCGAGCAGTTCCTCGCGCAGGCGGTCACCGACACGATCGCGACCACCGGCGTGGACCCGGAGCGGATCGACCGCGGTTACGTCGGAAACTTCGTGGGTGAGCTGTTCGTGAAGCAGGGTCACCTGGGCGCGGCGCTGGCCGGGAGCCATCCCGCGCTCGCGGGCAAGCCGATGACTCGCACGGAGGGCGCGTGCGCCTCCGGGGGCCTCGCGCTGGTGTGCGCGGTCGACGCCATCCGGGCCGGAGCAGCCGACACGGTCATCGTCGCGGGCGTGGAGGTCCAGTCCAACGAGAGCGCGCGCACCGGGGCGGACTACCTCGCGCGCGCGAGCCACTACGCCCGCCAGCGCGGCATCGACGATTTCACCTTCCCGGCGCTGTTCGGGCGTCGCACGAAGATCTACCGCGAGACCTTCGGGGTGTCCGAGGAGGACATCGGGCGCGTCGCGGTGAAGGCGTACGGCAACGGCAACCGCAACCCGCTCGCCCACATGAAGGCCCGGAAGATGGACCTGGACACCGCCGCGGCGGCCTCCGAGAAGAATCCCTGCTTCCTGCAGAACGCGGAGTTCGCGCCGTACATCAAGATGAGCGACTGCAGCCAGGTGTCCGACGGCGCCAGCGCGGCCATCGTCGTCAGCGAGGCGGGCCTCCGCGCGATGGGCAAGACCGAGGCCGACGCGACCGAGATTCTCGCCTACGGTCACGCGACCGCGTCGCTCTACGAGGATGGAGACCTCACGCAGCTTCACACGACCGCCGCCGCCGCGCGCCGCGCCTATGCCGCCGCGGGTGTGGCGGCGTCGGACGTGCAGATCGCCGAGGTCCACGACTGCTTCACCGTCACCGAGCTGCTCATGCTCGAGGCGCTCGGGTTCTGCGCGCCCGGCCAGGGCGGTGCCTTCACGCGCGAGGGCGCCACCGGGATCGACGGGCGGCTTCCGGTGAACACCGGCGGCGGCCTGATCGGCTTCGGTCACCCGGTCGGCGCCACCGGCGTCAAGCAGGCCGTGGAGATCCACCGCCAGATGAAGGGGCTTTGCGGCACGTACCAGGTTCCCGGCCGTCCCCGCGTGGGCGTCACGGCGAACATGGGCGGCGACGACCGCACCGCCGTCGTCTGCGTCTACCGCAACGCGGGCTGAGGGCGCGCCGTGCGCATCGTCGCGGCGATGTCGGGGGGCGTGGATTCCTCCGTCGCCGCGGCGTTGCTCGTGGAGGAGGGTCACGAGGTGATCGGCGTGCACATGAAGCTGCACGACACCGACGCGACCTCGGCCGGTCACTGCTGTGGCCTGGACGACGCCCGCGACGCACGGCGGGTGGCGGACCGGCTCGGCATCCCGTTCTACGTGCTCGACCTGCGCGAGGCGTTCCGTCGCGCGGTGATGGACGACCTCGCCGCGGCCTACGCCGCCGGACGCACCCCCAACCCCTGCGTCCAGTGCAACGCCGTGCTGAAGTTCGACGTGCTGCTCTCCCGGGCCCGCGCGCTCGGGGCGGACGCGCTCGCGACCGGACACTACGCCCGCACCGACGGCGCGACGCTCCGGGTCGCCGCGGACCCCGACAAGGACCAGAGCTATTTCCTCTGGCCCATCCGGCCGGAAGCGCTGGCCTGCACGCGCTTTCCGCTCGGAGGCATGACCAAGCCGGAGGTGCGGGCCCATGCCGCGCGCCTCGGCCTCGTCACGGCACAGAAGCCGGACAGCATGGAGGTGTGCTTCCTGCCGGACGACGACCACACCCGCTTCGTCGCCGAACGCTTCCCGGAGCTCGACGCCGCCGGTGAGATCGTGGACACCGACGGTCGCGTCCTCGGACACCACGACGCCTACCACCGGTTCACCGTCGGGCAGCGGCGCGGCCTGCGCGTCGCCTCCACGCAGCCACTCTACGTGCTGCGGATCGACGCCGCCGCGCGCCGGGTGGTCGTGGGCCCCGCGGAGCGTCTCGTGGCGCAGTCCGCCGAGGTGTCGGCGATGCGCTGGCTGCGTCCGTACCGGGCGGGGGATGTGCTGCACGCGCGGACCCGCCACCGCGGCGCCCTGGTGCCGTGCGGGCCCGTGGAGGTGCTCGACCCCGGGGATGACGCCGCGCGGCCCGTGCGCGTGCGCATCCCGTTCCGCGCGCCCGCCCGCGCCGCGGCCCCGGGACAATCCCTCGTCCTTTACGACGGGGACGTGATCGTTGCCGGTGGCACCGTCCATTCCTGTGGGACCGCTCCTGGGGCGGAGGGGGACATCCCCCTCCGCAACGCCTCCCCCGCGCCGGCAGCTGCGCCGTGACGCCGCCCGAGGTCGGCGGGTACGCGTTCCACGATGAGGCCCTGCTGACGCAGGCGCTCACGCATCCGTCCCATCCCGGCGGCGGCCCGCACTACCAGCGGTTGGAGTTCCTCGGGGACGCCATCGTCGGGGCGATCGTCTCCGACGCGCTCCTGCGCGCCCTTCCCGACGTGGACGAGGGGACCCTCCATCGGGCACGCACGCGCATCGTGCGCACCGAGACCTTCGCGGGCTTCGCCGAAGCGCTCGGCCTCGTGGCCCGACTGCGCGCGGACGTGGGCGTGCGTCATCCGTCCGTGCCGCAGCGCGTGCGGGCTGATCTCTTCGAGGCGGTGGTCGGGGCGGCCTGGCTCGACGGAGGCTGGGAGGCCGCCCGCGCCGTCGTGGCGCCGTGCATCGCGCCGCTCGTCGAGGCCATGGCGGGCTCACGCGCGGAGCCAGCCGCCCGGGATCCGCGCTCGGCGCTCCAGGAATGGCTGCAGGCCCGCGGCCGGCCCGTTCCCGTCTACACCGTCGTGGGAGAGTCCGGCCCCGACCACGCGCGCACCTTCGACGTGCAGGTCGAGGTCGACGGCGTCACCCACGGGCCCTGCCGCGCGTCCAGCAAGCGCGCCGCCGCGTCGGCGGCCGCCGCGCACGCGCTGCAAGCGCTCGAGACGGCCGGACGTTAGCCGCGCGCATGGCATTCCACTGTGGCACGGTCGCGCTCGTGGGGCGGCCCAACGCGGGCAAGTCCTCCCTCCTCAACGCGCTGGTGGGTGCCCGCATCGCGGCGGTCTCGCGGCGACCGCAGACCACCCGCACGCGTCTCGTCGGCGTCGCCACCGACGAGGAGAGCGGTGTGCAGGCGATCCTGGTCGACACGCCCGGGATCCACGAGGCGTGGACGCCGCTCAACGCCTTCATGGTCCAGGAGGCCGAGAAGGCCCTCGACGAGGTGGACCTCGCGTGCTGGATCCTCGATGCGGAGCCGCTCGTCGCGGCGGTCGCGGAGGGGCGGCCGGTGCTCGACGGTGCGCTGGAGCAGGTCGCGACGCGGGTCGCCGGCCGCACGCTCGTCGTCGCGCTCAACAAGGTCGACACCGTCGACAAGCCGTCCCTGCTCCCCGTGCTCGCGGCGATCGAGGCGCGCCTCCGTCCTGCCGCGATCGTCCCGATCAGCGCCCTCAAGCGGAAGGGTCTGGACGATCTGCTGCGCACCTGGGGACGCCTCCTTCCGGAGCAGGATCCCATCCACCCGCCCGACCACGTGACCGACGCCCTCGAGCGCCAGATCGTGGCCGAGCTCGTCCGGGAGTGCGTGTTCGAGCTCACCGAGCAGGAGTTGCCGTACGCCACGGCCGTGGAGATCGAGCGCTTCGACGAGTCGATGCGGGCCGAGGGGCGCGTGCACGTCCACGCCAAGATCCTGTGCGAGAAGCCGAGCCAGAAGGCCATCCTCATCGGCAAGGGCGGCGCGATGATCAAGCGCATCGGCGTGCGTGCCCGCACGTCCGTCGAGGACTTGCTCGGATGCCACGTGCGGCTCGACCTGTTCGTCGTGGTCGAGCCGGACTGGACCAAGAAGCCGCGGATGCTCCGCGGCCTCGGCTACGCGGGCTGAGGGGCTAGCCGGCCGCGCGGCGACGGAGCGCCACCGCCGCGACCGCGAGGAACACGCCGCCCAGCCCGGTCCCCGCCGCCGCGGTGTTGAGACACCCGTAGGCGGGAGCGTCCACGGTGCCCGACGTGCCGTCCGGAACACAGTACGGCGCTCCGCCGTTGGGGTTGTCGCCGCTGGCGAGCTCATCCACATCGGGATTCCCGTCACCGTCGGAGTCGTGGGTGCCCAGCGCGTCCAACGCCGACGCCAGTCCGTCGGTGTCGCCGCCTCCCGTGAGTCCGGCGTCCATCAGCGCCTCGCCGAAGGGTTGCTGCACGGTGCCGCTTCCGCCGCCCGCCGTCGTGTGACAGGCGAGGCACGTCGGCGCGCACGGCATGCCGAGGTCGTTCTGCAGGGCGCTGGTGTAGATCGGGCTGGCCGCGGCCGTGCGCATGGACGCGGCGAACAGGAGGAGGACGGTCATGACGGGCCTCACAGGTAGGCGTGGATCTGGGCGAGCGCCATGGTGCGGGCGTCGTCCGACGCGCCGCAGCGCAGGGTGCCGTGAAGCGCGTCGACGCGCAGATCGACCCGCGGCAGCAGGAACCACTGCGCCGCGAGCCACGCCGTGGTGGCGCCGGTCGTCGAATCGTCGAGGTCGGTGTCGCAGAACTGCCCGATGCCCCGCAGGTGCACCCCCTGCGTGGGCTCCCAGTCCACTTCGGCCACCGCGGCGACGCCGTCACGCGCGACTCCCCCGGACGTGGTGCGCAGCGCGTCCGCTTCCGCCAGCACCGCGGTGTGGGGCAGGGGTGCCCATCGTGCATGCACGCCGTGCGCCTGGCGGACACCCGGCTCCAGGGTCTCCACGTCGCGCTCCGACGCCGCACGCAGGCTGCTGGCACCGATCTCGACGGTGCGGGACGGGGTCCAGAACGCCTGCGCGGCGTAGCCGGTCTCGCGGTACGCGGCGGGCGCCACCTGCGGGTTCCCGAGGATGGCCATCGCCTCCGCGCGCCACCGGCGGCGACCGTGGAACACCGACACGCCGGCCTGCTGGTCGGCGTTCATGCTCGTCCGCGTGGCGGAGCGCACCTGGAGCGTGTGCTCCTCGGTGCGCAGGCCGAAGGGCAGGGGAAGGCGGCCCGCACGGACGAGCGTGGCCTTGTTCGGCCGAACGCCCGCCCAGTACTCGCGGGACACGAGGTTGCCGCCCGCTGCGTTCGACGTGAGCCACGCGCCCTGCGCACCCTCGCTGACCACTCCGACGCTGCCGCCCGCGACCAGCCGGCCTGAGTCCACCGCGCCGCGCAGGTCGGCCTGCATCAGGATGGCGCGCACGCTCCAGTCGAGCGAGTCGTCCGGCTGCCGCACCGGCTGCGGGAACGCGAGTGCCCGGACGTCCGCCTGGAGCTGCACCGCCTTCGGGAGGGGGATGGCGCCGAACGCGAAGTCCTTGGCCGCGCCGGGATCCGTGCCGGGCGCCACGGCCCCGTGCGACGCCAACAACACGGCACCGAGGCTGCGGCCGTACGCCGTGAGGGTCCCGCCGCCCGCCGGATCGACGTGGCAGCCGGCGCAGGCGGAGTAGCCGTGCTGGATGAGCCAGGGGTACGCGTGCGCCGCCGGAGCGAGGGCGAGCACGAGGCCGAGGCTAGGGAGCATGGCGCAGCTCCGCCGTCACCTTCGCGCGCATCTCCGGCTCCACGGACACCATCTGGTACTCGGGCACCGCGATGCCGTGCTTGCGGACGTCGAAGGTGAACTCCGCCTCGCCCGCGTAGGCGTCGCCCCGCTTCCGGACCGTGTAGGCCACCTTGACGGGCGCGGCGGCGCCGTGGACGGTGAACGTCGCGTCGGCCTTCCCCTTCCGCGTCTCTCCGTCCTTGCCCGGCAGCACCAGCGACGCGATCGGCACGCGCAACGTCGCGTCCGGGTACTTCGCGACCTCGACGTAGCGCTGGAGCATGTGCTCGTCCCGCAGGTCGATCCCGGTCTTCACGGTGGACATGGGCACGGTGAACGTGAGCGTCGTGCCGTCGTCGGTGACCGTGAGCGCGGAGGTCTCCCCGGGAATGTCCGGAACGAGCATGCCTCCGGAGGCCAGGAACGAGACCTTGGGCGTTCCGCCGAGCGTGAAGCCCGCGTGGGCGGGGGAGGCCAGCGCGAGGGTGCCGAGCAGTCCGGCGGCGAGAAGGGACGGGCGGATCATGGAGACCTCCAGGAGCAAGTGTATCCCCGTGGTCGGGGCGCGGTGGAACACGCGGACCTCCACGATCCTTCGCGACGTCACGGCCCGGACGCGGCCGCCGGGTTACCGCCGGTCGTGCTCCCCGTCGTCGCCATCGTGGGCCGACCGAATGTCGGCAAGTCCACGCTCTTCAATCGCCTCTCCGGCACACGCAAGGCCCTCGTGCTCGATCGGCCGGGCGTCACCCGCGATCGCAACTACGAGATCGCGTCGTGGCTGGAGCGTCCCTACATGCTCGTCGACACCGGCGGCTTCGAACCGGAGCCGGGAGACGCCCTGTTCGCGGCCATGCGCCGGCAGAGCGAGGCAGCCGTCGCGGAGGCCGACGTGGTCGTGCTGCTCGTCGACCGGCAGTCCGGCCTCACGCCGCCGGACCTGCAGACCGCGGACCTCATCCGAACGAGCGGCAAGCCCGTCATCGTCGCGGTGAACAAGTGCGACACCCCGACGCACGACGACGAGGCCGCGGAGTTCTGGGAACTCGGCTTCGAGGAGCTGGTCCCGGTGAGCGCGGAGCACGGCCGCGGCATGTACGAGCTCATGGAGGCCGTGCTGGCGCGGTTCCCCGAGGAGGCCGGAGAGGAGCCCGAGGCCGACGGCGAGATCCGCGTGTCGGTGCTCGGCCGGCCGAACATCGGCAAGAGCACGCTGGTCAACCGCCTGCTCGGCGAGGACCGCCACGTCGTCCACGACGCGCCGGGCACGACCGTCGACGCCACGGACTCCGTGCTCGAGGTCGACGGCACGCGCTTCCGGCTCATCGATACCGCGGGCGTGCGGCGCAAGGCGCGCATCGACGACCGCGTGGAGCAGCTCGCGGTGGGCGCCGCCATCCGCACGATCGACCGCAGCCACGTCGTGATGCTCGTCATCGACGGCGCGGAGGGCCCGACCGAGCAGGACGCCCACCTCGCGGCCCTCGTGGAGGAGCGCGGCCGCGCCATGGTGGTCCTGGTGAACAAGTGGGACCGCGTGCGCGAGATGGAGGACCGCGATGTCCGCGTCGTGGAGGACGAGTTCTCCCGCAAGCTTCCCCACGTGGTGAACCGCCCGGTGCTCTACATCAGCGCCCGCACGGGCAAGGGCTGCCACGGCATCCTCTCCGTGGTGCGGGACGTGTACGCGAGCTTCAACCAGCGCGTGCCCACCGCGCGGCTCAACGAGTTCCTGCGCGACGCCGTGGCGGCCTACAGCCCGCCGCAGCTCTACCACCACCCGGTGCGCCTGAACTACATGACGCAGGTCCGCGTGCGGCCGCCGACCTTCACGGTGTTCTGCAACTCCCCTCAGGGCGTGCGCGGCCACTACGACAAGTACCTCCAGAACCGGCTGCGCGAGCAGTTCGGCTTCTTCGGAAGCCCCGTCCGCATCCAGTACCGGCGCAAGCGGCGTCCGGGCGAGGCGCTGGATCCCGAGCGTCCGCTCAACGCGCTGTTCCGTCCGTCCGAGGAGGGCTTCGATCCGCACGGCGCGCAGCTCGTGGTGCTCGGGGGCGACGACGACTGGGGCGACGAGGGCGTCGGGGAGGCCGACGTGCTCTACGAGGGCGGCGTCGACCTCGACGAGGAGTAGGCGGGCGCCGTGGCCGTACGCATCCTCGACGAACAGCTCGCCAACACGATCGCCGCCGGCGAGGTCGTGGAGCGGCCCGCCTCGGTCGTGAAGGAGCTGGTCGAGAACGCGCTGGACGCCAGCGCCCTCCGGGTGCGCGTCACGCTCGGCGCTGGCGGCCGCGACCTGGTGCGGGTGACCGACGACGGCAGCGGCATGGACCGCGCCGACGCGACGATGTGCCTGGAGCGGCACGCGACGAGCAAGATCCGGAGCGCCGAGGACCTGTTCCGCCTCGGCACGCTCGGCTTCCGCGGCGAGGCCATCCCGAGCATCGCGTCGGTGGCGCGCTTCGAGCTGCGCACCCGCACCCACGACGCACCGGAAGGCACCGCCGTGCGGGTGGAGGGCGGACGACTGCTCGACGTGGGCCCCGCAGGCATGGCGCCCGGTACGGACGTGGTCGTGCGCGACCTGTTCTTCAACGTCCCGGCGCGCCGCAAGTTCCTGCGCTCGGCCGAGACCGAGCTGGGCCATTGCCTCGAGGTCATCCAGCGGGAAGCGCTCGTGCGCGCCGACGTGGACTGGGAGGTCGTCCACGACGGCCGCACGGTGTTCCGCGCGCCGCCGACGCCCGACTGGCGCGCCCGCGCCGTCGAGGTCGTGGGACCGCACGGGGAGCAGCTCCTGCCCGTGTCCTTCGCGCGCGGATCCTTGCAGGTGCGCGGCATGATCGCGCCGGTGGGCGTGCATCGCGGGAGCGCGGCGGGCACGTCGTGGCTGTACGTGAACGGGCGCTTCGTGAAGGACCCCCTCCTGCGCCGCGCGGTGACCGTGGCGTACGACACCATCGTGCCCAAGGGCCGCTGGCCGGTCGTGGTGCTCGACGTGTGCGTGCCCGCCGACGAGGTTGACGTCAACGTGCATCCCGCCAAGACGGAGGTGCGCTTCGCGAACGGCCACGCGCTCCAGCAGGCCGTGATCGCCGGTTTGCGGGACGCCTTGCGCGCGGGGGGGATCCAGGAACCCGTCGCGACCGAGGCACGCTACCGTCCCGCCGGCGAGGCCCCGGCGCAGGTGGCCCTCGGGGTGCCGGTGGCGCGCGTCCGCGAGGCACCCGATCCGCTCGCGCGGGAGCTGTCCGCTGCGGTGTCGCTCGCGGGGCTCCGTCCGTCGTGGAAGTCGGGGGCGTCTGCATTCCCGGCTTCCTTGGGCGGGGGGCCCGCCCCCCGCAACGCCCCCGGCGCGCCGCGCACGGCCGGACCGCCGGCGGATGCGGCCGTCCCGGCGGCGGGGCCCGAAGCTGCCTCCGCGGTGGAGGTGCCCCCGGCTCCCGCGGGGGGCGTTGCGGGGGGTGCGACCCCCCGCCCCATGCCCATCCCCACGGTGTCGGAGGCCGCGCGGCGTGCGCTCCTGCCGGTGCCCCGCTGGCAGGACCTGCACGTGGTGGGGCAGCTCGCCGGGACCTACCTGCTGTGCGAGGGCCTCGGCGAGCTGATCGTCGTCGATCAGCACGCGGCGCACGAGCGCATCATGCTGGAGCGCCTGCGTCGGGAGCCGCTCGCGCTCGGTCACCCCCAGCAACTTCTCGTGCCGCCGGTCGTCACGCTTGCGGCCGCGGCGGCGCGGCACCTGTCCGCGCACGCGGAGGACTGGGCGCGGCACGGCCTCGACGTGCGGGACCTGGGTGGCGGGCGGTTCGCGGTGCAGTCGGTCCCGGCGGGCCTGGCGCGCGTGGACCTCCCGGCCCTGCTCGCCGAGCTGGCCGACGAGGCCGCGGAGACCGTGCACGGGATGGCGGTCCACGGGCCGCTCGACCACGCCCTCGCCACGATGGCGTGCCACGGCAGCGTGCGCGCCGGCCAGGAGCTGACCCACGGCGAGATGCGCGATCTGCTCGTGCAGCTCGACACCGTGGACTTCGAGGTGTGCGCGCACGGACGTCCGGTCGCCGTGCGCATCGGCCGCGGCGAGCTGGAACGCCGCTTCCACCGCGCATGAGCCCGTCGTTGCCGGGCCCGCTCGTCCTGGTCGGGCCGACCGGCGCGGGGAAGACCGCCGCGAGCCTTCGGATCGCGGAGCGGTACGGCCTCACCGTGGTGTCGATGGACGCCATGCAGGTCTACCGCGGCATGGACATCGGCACGGCGAAGGCCACGCCCGAGGAGCGTGCGCGGGTGCCGCACCGATGCATCGACGTGTGCGATCCCGTCGAGCCCTTCGACGCCACGGGCTTCGCCGCCGAGGTGGAGGCGGTCGGCCCGCGCGCCCTCCCGTGCGGCGGGGCGGTGTTCTACCTCCGCGCGTGGATGCAGCCGCTCGTGGACGTGCCGCGGGTCGATCCGGCGCTCCGCGCGGCGCTGGAAGCGTTGCCCGATCCGCACGCGCGGCTGTGCGAGGTCGACCCGGTGCTCGCGGCGCGACTGCACCCCAACGACCGCGTGCGGGTGGTGCGTGGCCTGGAGGTGCACGCCATGACGGGGCGTCGCCTGTCGGAGCTGCACGCGGCGGACCCGCGCACGCGGCGGCCGTGCACGCTCGCGTGGGTGGACCGGCACGACCTCGCGGACGTGCTCGACCGTCGCCTCGATGCGATGCTGGAGGCTGGCTACCTCGCGGAGGTGGAGCGTCTGCTCGCGTCCGGCGTGCCACGGGACTGCAAGCCCATGCAGTCCCTGGGCTACCGTCACCTTTCCGACCACCTGCACGGCGACGTCACCCTCGACGAGGCGGTGCGTCGCACGCGTCGGGACACCCATGCGTTCGTCCGTCGCCAGCGCAGCTTCCTGCGGAGCCTGGGCATCGCGCCGGGAACGGACCCGGACGCGCTTGCCGCCGCCGTCTACGGACGCTGACGCCGCGCGTCAGACCAGGCCGTAGGTGCCGGCGAGGTCGCGTTCCACCGAATCCAGCCGCGCCGTGACCGCCGCCATGCGCGCGGCGAGCGAGTCCGGGTGGGCACCCACCTCCGCCGCGTGCCCCTCGTCGTCCCGGATGTGCCCGATCTCGTGGGTGAGGTCATCCAGACGTCCGCGCAGATCGACGGCGATGACCTCCGACAGTTCAGCGCGCGCGATGCGCTCCTGCAGCGCCCGTGCGCGGGCCTCGGGCAGGCGCGCGGGCAGGGGATGGCGTCCGCGCGCGGTCCATGCCATCCGCACGCGGGCGGTGTCGACCATGCCGCGCAGGTTCACGATGGCCATCCAGCTGAACACGGCGGCGAGGGCCATGCCGAGCAGCGCCTGACCCGCCAGGACCCCGATCACGCCTGCGACCACGGCGATCGCGGCGTGCTGGATCACCCGCGGCGGCTGGGTGGCGTGCACGTCCGACGGGATCCCTGCGGCGCCCAGCCGGCGTGCCAGGGCGCGCGCGTCCATCTCGACGGAAAAGCCGTCCACCGCCCACGCGTCGTTTCGCGCCGCCGCGGTGCGGATGGCGTCCGGGTCGGAGCCGCTCTGCGCCGCCAGGCGCCACAGCGCGCCGTGGCCGAGGCGTGCCGGCGTGGCGAGCACCACGTAGCGGGGAAAGCCGCCCGAACCCGCCGGGACCGGCAAGGCCGGCGCGGTGGGGGCCGGAAGGGCCGCGCGCTCCGCCGGCGCAGGGCTCGGTGCGAGCGGGGCCGGCGGGGACACGGCGTGGGTGTTGGCGCGCACCACCCCGCTGGCAGCCCGGTGTCCGGGGTCGGTCAGCACGAGTTCCGTCAGCACGGCGTCGGCGTCGGCGTCCCCCGTGCTCGGCAGGCCGGCGGCGCGGGAGGTGGCGAGGGTCTCCGGCGTGCGCGCGCGCCACGGCGGATGGCCGGTCGCGGCACGGAACAGCGCGACCCCGAGTCCGTACAGATCCCCGATCGCGTCCGCGGCACCCTCGGGGGCGGCGTGGGGATCGACGCCCGCGAGCGACGCCGGGGGGATGATGCCGAGCGGAGCGAGCCTGGGCACGCCCGATCCGTCCACCACGAGGTCGTGCGGTTGAAGCGCGCCACGACACGCGCCGCGCCCCGCGAGCACGGCGCCCCCGAGCCACACCGCGATCCCGGGGACGCGCGCCGGCGGGAGCCCGTCCAGGATGCCGCGCGTGGGCGGCTGGACGCGTACGGGGACACCCTCGAGCTGGTCGCGTGCCAGGACAGGCAGCGCGGCGGGGTGATCGATCGCCGGCGTGGCGGTGAAGCCTTCCCGGGCGCCCGGCCACACGAGGGCGCGCGAACGCAGCCCCACGCACTCGGCCTCGCGGCCGTCGGGCGCGCGGCAGGCCCAGCGCCACGTCGCGTCGGTTCCGGGAAGTTCGTGCGTCAGCTCCCAGCCTCCGGCCACCCGTGCACCCGCTCGCATCGCGCATCCTCCCGTGGCGCGGATAGCCTTGCGCGCGTCAGGCGCCAATGCGGAGCGGGGACGGGACGTGGAACGACTGGTCGCGTGGATCGTGCGGGGCCTTGCGGCGAGCTGGCGGGTGCGCGCGGAGGGCGCGCTTCCGGCGGGTGCCGCCGTGATTGGCTGCTGGCACGGCGACGCGCTGGTGCTCGGCGGAACCCACCGGGACTCCGGGATGGTGGTGATGGTCAGCCTCTCCGACGACGGTGCGCGGGGTGTCGCGTTGCTGCGCCACCTGGGCTACGACGTGGTCCGGGGGTCCAGCTCGCGCGGCGCCGTGCAGGCGGCTCGCACCGCGTTGCGGGCGCTCGCGTGCGGGCGCAAGGTCGTGGTGGCCATGGACGGACCGCGGGGTCCGCCGTGCGCGGCAAAACCAGGCGCCGAGTGGCTGGCGCGGTCGGCGGGTGTCCCGTTCCTGCGATGCGAAGCGACGGCCACGGGACTGCGGCTGGCGACCTGGGACCGGATGATCGTGGCGTGGCCGTGGACGACGGTGCGCGTGCGCTACGCGCTCATCCCGCCGGGCGACGCAGCCGCGCGCGCGTGACGGTCGGGGCCTCGGCGGAGTCGGACGGGGCCGGGTCCGTGGGGTCGGCCGAGGGGGGCGAGTCGGGGCGCACCGCGGACTCTGCCGCGGAGTACTCACCGGAGAAACGACGGAGCGCCGTGCGAAGTGCTCCGGCCAGACGTGCACGCAGGGGCATGCGTCCATCTAGCGGGTGGGCACGCGGCGAACCACCCGTGGTATGACGACGGGCATGCCGTCCACGATCACCCTGGAGCAGATCCTGAACTTCCTTCTCGAGGCCCCCATGTTCGGGGACCTCGATCCGGCCGAACTGTCCCAGGTGGTGCACGTCATGCAGGTCCTGCGGGTGCGCGCGGGGCAGCCGGTCTTCCGTGAGGGGGAGGCGGGCGACGCATGGTACGTCGTGTACGAGGGAAGGTGCGCGGCGTACAAGGGTGTCGGCGCCCAGCAGCGCCTCATCATCACGCTGGGTCCGCGCGCATGTTTCGGGGAGATGGCCATCCTCGACCACAGTCCGCGCTCGGCGACGGTGATCGCCGAGGAGGACACGACCCTGTTCCGCTACCCGCGCCGCGAGTTCGAGGGACTGCTCGCGACCGGAAATCTCGCCGCCTACAAGCTCGTGCACGAGATTGCCCGGGTGCTGAGCGCGCGCGCGCGCGCCACGACGCAGCAGCTCGGCGCGGTGTTGGCGGACGCGGATCCGGACGCGGTGCGCGAGCGCGCGCGGCAGGTCGTCGAGGGTCAGTCGGTCTCCGAATGACGGGCGGGCCCGGAATCCTCGGGGTGATCGTCGCGGCGGCGTGGGCGGCCCCGGTCCCCGCCGGGTCGCTTCATGTTCGCATCTCCCGGGCGGACGTGGTGGAGCAGTTCGCGGCGTGGGCGTCCTCGCACGGCGCGACGGGTGACGCGGCGGTGCCCGTGTGCCGGCCGTTCGCGGAGGGCGCTCACCTTTGCGCCGTGGTGGAGGAGGCCGGGACGCGCCGGATGGCGACCCGTGCCGACGGCGTCGCGTTGCCCGCCGCGGAGGCGGCCGTGCGTGCACGCGCGTCCGCCACCCTCGCGACGTTGGAACGCCGCAGCGTGGACGGTGCCGCCGGAACCCTCTGGGTGCGCGCGCGGGGCGACGGCCAGGACCACGATCCGCTCGTGGACCCGGAGGCGCTCGCGCGCCGTGTGGGCACGCCGCTGGTCGTGGCGGCGCCGACGCGGGACCTCCTCGTCGCGTGGAACGCCGGCGATCCAGCCTTCGATCGGATCGTCGCGGTCGGGATCCTGAAGGCCTGCGAGACCGATGCCGCCTGCGCCTCGGCGCTCGCGTGGCGATGGGACGGCGCGACGTGGCGCACGTGGGGCAAGGCGACCCGCGAGGGAGCGCCCCCGTCCCCACCGCCCGCCCCGGCACCGCGTTAGCGGGAGGGTTGGGAGGCGCGAGCGGATGGCCCTTCGGGCGCTGGTGCGACGGGGACTGGAGCGGCTTGCGCGTCGGGTGGCGCAGGACGACCTGTTCGAGCGTCCGGGTGAGCGCACGCCGCCTGCGGTCGTGGCGGCCGCGGCGCGCCGCGACACCGTGTCCGCCACCGGGTGCCTGCCGGTGGATGTGGAAGCCCTGCGCGCGGCGATGCGGCCCGCGGGACGCCCCCGGGTGGTGAACCACTGGGCGACGTGGTGCGAGCCGTGTGTCGAGGAGTTGCCGCGCCTGGTCCGCGCGGCCGCGGCCTGCGGGGACGAGGCGGACTTCCTCGGCGTGAGCTGGGATTTGTTCGATCACCCCGGCGACCCCACGGCGCGGGCGCGGGCGGTGGCGGCGTTCGCGGACTCCATGGGCGTCGGCTACCCGAGCGTCCTGTTCACCGGTGCGCCCGACGCGCTGTTCGAAGCGTGCGGGCTGGCGGTTCATCAGGTGCCCCAGACCCTGGTGCTGGCGCCGGACGGCCGGGTCGCCTGGCACAGACACGGAACGATCGACCACGACGATGTTCCCTTGCTCGTCGCAGCGGTGCGTGCCGCCGCCGGAGGTGCGTGAGATGTTGAACCTGCTGATCCTGGTGGCCTGTGCGCGCGCGCCCGTGGCGCATGACGTGGGGCTTCCACCCCAGCCCGGACACCTCACGATCCTGCACACCAACGACCTGCACGGGCATTTTCTCCCCGAGCCGGCGGAATGGCTCGACGGGCGCCCGGCGATCGGGGGAATGGTCCGCCTCGAACAGGAGGTACGGGCGTTGCGCGCCCAGCGTCCGGAGGGCTCGGTGGTGCTGCTCGACGGCGGCGACCTCCTGACTGGGACCCCGCTGACCGACATGGAGCTCGAAGGCGCCAAGGGCGGCGCGATGATGAAGCTGCTCGGGCGTGTCGGGTACGACCTGTGGGTGGTGGGCAACCACGAGTTCGACAAGGGACTCGACAACCTCGCGGCGTTGACGCGCATCTCCCCGATCCCCGTGCTCAGCGCGAACCTGCGCGCTCCGGGCGGAGAGCGGCCGCTGCTGCCGCGCCAGAAGACCTCCGAGGTCCTGCGCGTGGGGGACCTGAAGGTCGCCGTGATCGGCGCGACGACGGACGCGCTCGCCCGCCTGATGAACGCCCGGGACTTCTCCCGGCTGGAGCTGCTGAAGGTGGAGGCCGCGGTGCGCGCCGAGGTGGCGCGTCTGTCCCCGCGGGTCGACGTGGTCGTGGTGCTGAGCCACATCGGGCTGGACGCCGACCGCGCGCTCGCCCGCGCCGTTCCCGGGATCGACGTGATCGTGGGCGCGCACAGTCACACGCGCCTGACGCACGCGGAGGTGGTCGAGGACACGTGGATCGTGCAGGCCGGAAGCTACGGCCGCTCGCTCGGCGTGGTGGATCTCGACGTGTCCGGAGGCCGGGTGGGGGGCGTCCGGTACCAGCTTCGCGATCTGTTGCCGGCGGAGGCGACGATCCCGCCGGACCCGGGTCTGGTGGCGATGGTGGACGGCTGGAAGCGCGACATGGACGGGTATTACGGCCACCGCGTGACGACGGCCCCCGCGCTGCTCGGACGCAGCTACCACCACGAGAGCGCGCTCGGGAAGTGGATCACCGACGCGCTTCGCGAGGCGGCCGAGTCGGACGTGGCGTTCTACAACGGCGGGGGCCTGCGCGCGGATCTGCCCGCGGGCGAGGTCTCCCGAGGGTCGATCTATGCGTGCTTTCCGTTCAACAACGAGGTGAAGCGCTTCGGGATCCGCGGCGACGCGCTGCGCGGCGTGCTGCTCCGCAACGCGATGGCGGAGCTGGACGAGAAGCGCGGCTTCGTCAGCGTCTCGGGGGTCAGCTATCGCTGGCGCACGGTGAACGGTGCCGCCGAGGTGGTCGACGCGTACGTCGGCGGCAAGCCGCTGGATCCGGCGCGCCTCTACACCGCCGCCACGACGTCCTACATCGCGGAGCAGTGGGAGAAGCACCTCGGTGCCGAGCCCATCGAGCTGGTGACGCTGCCCGTGACCGATTTCGACGCCGCGCTGGCCCACGCCGCCGGCGGTCCGTTGATCGCGCCGGGGGATGCGCGCGCCGTGCGCATCGATTGACGTCCGGGGAGGGCGTTGCGGGAGGGGATGTCCCCTCCCGCCCCATCAGCGGTCGGACTTCGAGGGATCCAGGCGTCCCTCGTCCTTGAGGCGGTCGTAGACATCGCGCTTGGGCGCGGAAAAGTTGCTCGGCGCGTCGGACGAGGTGTCGGCGAGATGGGCGAGGACCCGGTCGGACCACGCTCCGACGAGCCGGTCCTTCACACCGCGGAGCAGGTTGCGCGCGAACCCCATGGACTCGGTCTCCCGAGGGACCCGTACCGTGCGGCCGCGTCGCTCGCAACGCGCCGCGCCCTGCGTTAGGCCGCCCGGCTCGCAGGAGGAGCGCATGTCGAGTCGTCGGGCGGATCGGGTCGCGTCCGTGGTGCACCGGGAGCTGGCGCGGCTGCTCCTGGAGGAGGTCAAGGACGACACGCTGCGCCGCGTGAGCCTCGTGGGCGTGTCGATGTCTCCCGACCTGGCCGTGGCGCGCGTGCGGTGGCTGCCGCTCGGCGGAGTCGGAGATCGCGTGGCGATGCAGGATGCGCTGGACCGCGCCGCACGGCAGCTCCGGGGTCCGGT
Organism: Pseudomonadota bacterium; assembly: GCA_039800105.1. GTDB lineage: Bacteria > Myxococcota_A > UBA796 > UBA796 > SXON01 > CAMAXZ01. The sequence goes on along the minus strand of JBDLRI010000072.1, from coordinate 15,942 downwards.
GGGTCGTGCGCTGGGGATCCGTCACGCGCCCGAGCTGCGCTTCGAGCTCGACCGCAACGTGGAGTACGCCGCGCACATGGAGGCCGTGCTGTCCAACCTTCCCCCGCCCGCGCCGGAGGATCCGGCTGACCCGGACGGGGAGGGGGAGCGCTGATGCAGGACGGGTTCCTCATCGTCGACAAGCCGCCCGGCGTGACGTCCCACGACGTCGTCGCGGTGGTGCGCGCCGTCACCGGGCTCAAGAAGGTGGGCCACACCGGCACGCTCGATCCCTTCGCCACCGGCGTGCTGCCGTTGGCGCTCGGCGCGGCGACGCGGCTCATCCAGTTCCTGGACGAGCGGGAGAAGGTCTACGACGCCACCCTGCGGCTCGGGAGCGCCACGGACACGGGCGATCCCACCGGCACCGTCGTGGCGGAGGCCCCGGTCCCCGCGCTCGCGCGGGCCCGGGTGCAGGAGGTCCTCGCCACGTTCGTCGGTACCCGTCAGCAGGTGCCGCCGCGCTACTCCGCGGTGAAGGTGGCCGGCCGCCCGCTGTATGACTACGCGCGCCGCGGCGAGGACGTGGCGATCGCCGCGCGCCCGATCGAGGTGTTCGGCATGGAGTTGCTGGACGTCGGCACCGCGACGCTGCGCGTGCGGATCCGCTGCAGCCGCGGCACCTACGCGCGGGTGCTGGCGGAGGAGATCGGCGAGGCACTGGGCACGGTGGCGCACCTGGAGGCCCTCCGGCGCGACGCCAGCGGTGCCTTCACGCTCGCGCAGTCCATCGGGATGGCCCGGATCGCGGACATCGTGGCCGGCGACGTGGCCTGGGAGCGCGTGCTCCGGCCCAGCCGCGACGGGGAGGCGCGCGTGCCTTGGCGTGGCCGCGATCAGGTCCGGGACGGCCTGGCGCCGTGGGTGATCGGCGCGCGGGACGCGCTCCGCCACCTTCCTGCCGTGACGGTCGCGCCGCTGGACGCACGCCGGCTGCGCGCGCACGGTGCGCCGCCGCCGCTTCCGGCCGGGGTCCAGGGGCCCTGCCTGCTGCTCGAGGGCGACGCGATCCTCGCGGTTGCGCACGGCACCTCGCTCGTCCCGTTGCTGCACGAGGACGGGCCACCCGACCGGCGTGGCCCGCCGCGCGGTGGTCGTCGTCGCAACGGTTGACGGCCGGTCGGTGAGCAGCTAGGTGGCGGCGTCCAAGGGGCTTGCCATGAACATCATCGACACCATCGAGAACGAGACCATCAACGGCCGCAACGTGAACTTCGCGATCGGCGACGACGTGCGCGTGCACGTGAAGATCACCGACGGCGACAAGAGCCGCATCCAGGTGTTCGAGGGCACCGTGATCGCGCTCAAGGGCGCGGGCGCGGCGCGCACGTTCACCGTCCGCAAGGTGTCGTTCGGCGTGGGCGTCGAGCGCATCTTCCCGGTGTACTCGCCGAACGTCGACAAGGTCGAGGTCAAGGTGCGTCACTCCGTGCGGCGCGCCAAGCTCTACTACCTGCGCGATCGCATGGGCAAGTCGGCCCGCCTCAAGGACGCGCCGCGGGACGCGCGCTGAGCGTTCCCGACCCTGCCCGTCGCGCGGCGATGCTCGCGGGGCGGGACGCGGAGGCCCACGTCGCGACGCTTCTCGAAGCGCGCGGGTGGGCCGTTCTCGTGCGGAACTGGCGGGGAGGGGGAGGGGAGCTGGACCTGGTCGTCCACGCTCCGTCCGATGTGGGGCGGGGGGGCGCGGCCCCCCCGCAACGCCCCCCGCCGGGCGGGTGCATCCGGTTCGTGGAGGTGAAGCTCCGCGACCTCTCGGATCCGCTCGCGGACGAGTCCGTCACGGCGTCCAAGCGCAGCCGCCTCCGCGCTGCGGCCCGCGCCTGGATGGAGGCGCACGGACCCGGGGACGCCGAGGCGGCGTTTCTGGTGGCGCTCGTCGATCACGATGGCACGGTCGCGTGGATCGACGACGCCTTCGACGGGTGAGCAGCATGCACCGTATCGCTTATCAGAAGTCATGAGCCGCACGCGCACCGCCGCGGCAGCGCGTACGGCCGAGGGGACCGCGCGCGCCCCCGCGCGGGCGAAGCGACCCCCGTCGCTCACGAAGGCGCGCGCCCAGCCCTTCCTGGAGCCGTTGGCGAGGATGGTGCCGGAGCCTCGCTGCGAGCTGGACTGGACCACGCCCTTCGAGCTGCTCGTCGCCACGCAGCTCTCCGCGCAGTCGACGGACGCGATGGTCAACCGGGTGACGCCCGCGCTGTTCGCGCGTTGGCCGGACGCGCACGCGCTGGCCGCCGCCGATCCGGCGGAGGTCGAGGCGGTGATCCATCGGACGGGATTCTTCCGACAGAAGGCGCGCCATGCCATCGCCACGGCCCGCCTCCTGGTCGAGCGCCACGGTGGCGAGGTTCCGCGAAGCATGGCGGCGCTGGTGGAATTGCCGGGAACCGCGCGCAAGACCGCCGCGGTGGTGCTCGGCACGGCCTTCGGCATCGCCGAGGGAATCCCGGTGGACACGCATGTGTTCCGGGTGACCGCACGGTGGGGATGGCACGCGGAGCGCACGCCCGCGCGGGTGGAGGCCATGCTCATGCGGGTGATCCCGCGGGAGCAGTGGCCGGACTTCGGACATCGCGCGGTGCTGTTCGGGCGGCACCACTGCACGGCACGTGCTCCGCAGTGCGGCGCCTGTGCGATGCATGCGCTGTGTCCGTCGGCGAAGCCCGCCGCGCAGGGCCCGGGGTGAGGGCCCGCGACCCAGACGGCGCCGCCCCATGCATTACTTCTGATAAGGTATATTATGTAAAGTGATGGGGCCGGGTGGAACGCGCCTCGGGTGCGTCCGTGCGCCGGGCGCGTCAGTCGCGGGCGTCCCAGGGTGCCGTCGGACGCGCGTCGGTCGGCGCCGCGGTCACCGTGGACCACGCATACAGCACGCCGAGGTTCCCGAGCGCGTAGATCGTCCCGCCATCGACCCACGGCGGCGACGAGAACCCACCGCTGCGCACCTCCGGGGTCCAGGCCCAGCGCGTGGTGCCGGTGTCCGGGTCGACGAGGCTCACCGTGCCCTCCGAGCTGGCGACGAGCAGGCCCTGTGCGGTTGGAACCGGCGTGGTGAGCGTGCCCTCATCGCCGGTGCGCCACGTCCAGCGCGTGGCACCCGTGCGGGCCTCCACGCGCCGCAGGCTTCCATCGGCGCCTGGCAGCACGAGCGAGTCTCCCAGGATGAGCGGTGCGTGCGCGGTCCCGACGTCGAGCCGCCACGTCGGGCCGTGGCTCTCGAGGTCGACGGCCAGGTACGGGCCCGAAAATCCGCCCGCGAACGCCAACCCCCCCAGGCTTCGCGGCGACGACACGATGTCCGGGTACGCGCCGGATCCGACCGACGCGGTCCAGCGAACCTCGCCGTCCTCCGCGTCGAGCGCGCCCAGCGAGCCGTCGGAATATCCCACGAGCAGCGTGCGGGAGTCGGCGCGCCACGCGGAAGGCGCCGCGTAGAGCTCCAGCCCGGTGCGACGCGTCGCGGAGAGCTTGTGGGCCGCGCGCCACGCGAGCGCGCCGGTTGCGCCATCCAGCGCCACCACGGTCTCGTCGACGTTCGTGATCACGACGTGGGTCCCACTGCGCACGGGCGTCGCGAGGACCGCGCTGCCGCCGCGGTGCATCCACGCCGGCGTGGCGAGGTCGAGCGCGTCGAGCTTGTAGGCGTAGGTGTCGCCGGCCTTGTCGGAGAACCACATCCAACCGTCCGCCACGAGCGGTGCCGCGAGCACGGGGCCGCTCGTCGGGAGGACCTGTGCGACGCTGCCGTCGCGGCGGTCGATGACGAGCAACCCGTCGAGTCCACTGCGGCCCACGAACAGCCACGGGCCCCACGCGACCGGGCCGCAGCTCTCCGACCGGCCGGAGCCGGCTTGCGGCGGGCCAGGGAGCGGAACCGCCCACCGCAACGTCGGAAGCGCGTCCAGATGCGGCGGCGCCACGAACGCCGCGCGTGCCGGCGCCACCGGCTCCAGCCCCGCGGCCGCGAGGAGGCCCGCGACGGTCGCCGCGATCACCCCTCGCTGCCGGGCCCGGACGCGGGCGGCGCGGACGCCGGCGGCTCCGTCGGCGCAGGCGCGTTGCCCGTGCTTGCCGGCGCGGCGGGCGCGAGGGTCTTGGCCAGGGCCTCGCGCTCGGGCGTGCGCGAGGAGCTCGGAATCCGTGCCGCGAGTTCCTGCAGGGTCGCGCGCGCGTCCTCGGGCTTGCCGGACGCGATTTGCAACTGGGCGAGCGCCATGAGCGCCGCCTCCGTCTCGTTCGCGCCATGGGGCTGGGAGCCTGCCGTTCCCGCGAGGGCCCGCAGCGCCGCCATGGCACCGGCCGCATCCCCGCCATCCGCGATCGCCTGCGCGTGCGCGAAGGACGCCGTGAAGCCGAGGATGCCCGGGAGCTGCAGCGCGTTCGCAGATTCGAGCGCCTTGCGCGCCTGCGCGTCGTCGCCCGCGCGCCGCCATGCGTCGGACGCCTTGAGCCACGCCTCCAGCGCGGGGGCTCCCGACGTCGAGGCCGCCACCTCCGCGTACTTCCCCGCCCCGATCTTGAGATCCTCGAGGTGGTCGGCGTCGTTCGCGGGGCGTGGACCGAACGGGGTGTCCTCCATCGCCGGCGGCATGAGGTAATCGATGGCACCGATGCGGGCGTAGGCATCCTCCACCCGCGCCGTGCGCACCGAGCCGAAGACACTCCACGCGAGGACGCCGAGCAGCAGCACGCCGAGCGCCGCGAAGGCCTGCTTCCAATAGCCGAGGACGACGTCGGAGAGCGCCATCTGCGCCTTGAACAGCGCGTCGGTCTCCTGCGGGGCCGGTGGTTGCGGCGTGGGGGCCGCGTCGCGTGCGTCGTCCATGAGTCACTCCGGCCGGAAGCGTATCCCGGGGGAGACCGTCGTGTCGTGCCTCAGGGGCAGCGCACCACGAGGGCGACGTCGCCCGTTCCGCCCAACGAGACGTCCATGCGCTTCGTGCAGGACCCGCGCGGGTCGACCCCCACCACCTGGAACTCGTGGCTGCCCTCGTTGAGGGTCAAGCGCGCCGGCAGCACGCCGACATCGCTTCCGTCCACCAGCACCCGGGCCGCACCCGGAGCGGACAACCGCACGACACCCGTGCGCATCGTGGGTTGCAGCGTGAACGGGAGAGGCAGCTTGCGGGTGTGGATGCTCACGTCCCGCGTCTCCGGCTTGTATCCGTCCAGCCGCAGCCGAACGGTGTGGGCGCCGTAGGGGACGTCGTACTGGAGCGGCGTGGTGCCGGCGTCTTCGCCGTCGACCGTCACGGTCGCACCGTCGGGTCGGGAGGTGATGATGAGGTTCCCCACCTCCGCGGCGAGAGGCGCGCCCGAACCTTCGGCTCCGCCGCGACGATCGTTCCGTGGACCCGCCGCCTCGCGTCGAGGACTCTTCCGAGGCGCGCCGGGCTCCGCGTCGCCTGCGTCCTCGGACGGTGCGGGCGCAGCGGGACCGCTCGGACCCGCGAGCACGGCCGCCGCATCCCCCGCGGCCGCCTGGGGGGCGGGTGGCGCGTCCGCGTTCGAACCGTCGTGGGGTTCCGGGCTCCATGCCCAGGCCATCACACCCGCCAGCACGAGCACGCTGCTTCCGACGACCCACAGGGTCGAGGCGCGCGTCCAGGCGGCCCCCTGCCCTGCCGCCTGCTGCGCCGACGGCGGAGGGGTGACCGGAGGGTGCGGCGCGCTCACCGGGGGCGTGGCTGCCGTGGCCGGCCTCTCGGGTGCGGCGGGTGAACGCGACACCTGCGGGGCGGCACGGCGTGGAGGCGTGACGGGCGACGGTCCGGCGACGCTCGGCGCGGCAGGACGGTGGGTGTCGAGGTGGGCTGGCCTGCGATCCGCCGGCGGGTTTGGAAGCTCGACGGTCGGCGCGTCCGAGAGCGAGACCTCCTCGGTGTCGATGCCGCCCAGCACGTGCGCGGGATGGACCGCGGGAACGGTGGGGTCCTCGTCCGCGTCGTCCTCGAAGGCCACGAGCGACCGGGCTGCGGCCGCGGAGGCGCGACCCGGGAGCGGCCCGTTCGGCACGGTCGAGTCGGCGTGCGCAGGATCGGCCACCACGGCGCGGTGGCCGTTGCGCGCGACGAGCGGCGTGCCATCCTCGAAGCAGAACTCGACCCAGTCTTCGTAGGTCTGCTGGCAGTGCGGGCACGCGTTCATGGTCGGTCGGGGTCCTGAGCGGGGAACATAGCGTGGATGATCGGGACGGGCGACGTCGGTCAGCGTCCCGCGACCGAGCGACGCAGGTGCCGGGCGATGACGAGCCGCTGCACCTGGTTGGTGCCTTCGACGATCTGCATCACCTTCGCGTCGCGCATCATGCGTTCCACCGGGTACTCCCGCGTGTAGCCGTAGCCGCCGAGCACCTGGACCGCGTCCGTCGTCACGGCCATGGCGTTGTCCGTGGCGACGAGCTTGGCCATCGCGGCGGTCGGCGAGAACACGGCGCCGGCGTCCTTGAGCGTGGCGGCCTTGTGGACCAGCAGCCGCCCCGTCTCCACCCGGCACGCCATGTCCGCGAGCATGAAGCCGACGCCCTGGAAGTCGATGATCGCCTGGCCGAACTGCTTGCGCTGCGCGGCGTAGCGGACGGCGACATCGAGCGCCGACTGCGCGAGGCCCACCGACGTGGCGGCGATCGTGATGCGCCCGCTGTCGAGCGCCTGCATGGCGACCCGGAACCCCTCCCCTTCCCGTCCGAGGAGATGCGCCTCGGGGATCCGCGCGCCTTCCAGGATCAACTCCACCGTGGGCGAGGCGCGCAGGCCCATCTTGGCTTCCTTCTTGCCGAACGAGAGCCCCGGCGTGTCGGCTGGCACGAGGAACGCGCTGATCCCGCCGGGCCCCTCCCCGCCGGTCCGCGCCATCACGACGTAGACGTCCGCCACACCGCCATGGGTGATCCAGAACTTGGTCCCGTCGAGCACCCATGCGCCTCCGTCACGACGCGCGGTCGTGCGCAGGGAGGCGGCGTCCGACCCGCTCTCGGGCTCGGAGAGCGCGAACGCGCCGAGGGCCCGGCCGCTCGCGAGCTTCGGCAGCCAGGCCTCGCACTGCGCCTCCGTGCCGAATTCCTTGAGGATCACCTGCGGCAGGCCGTTCACCGCCACGCTGACGGCATACGACGGCGACACCCGCGCGATCGCCTCGAGCACGTGCACGTACGCGAGGTACCCCATGCCGAGGCCGCCGTGGCGCTCTTCGGTCGGCACGCCGCACAGGCCCGCCTCGCCCAGCGCGGCGAAGGCCTCCTTGCGGAAGCGCTCGTGTTCGTCGTCCTCCGCCACCGTGGGGCCGAGGATCGCCACGGCGGCGTCATGGGCGCCCTCCGCGAGGGCGAGGAGTTCTTCGGGGCTCGGTACCATGCGGACCTCCGGGCGGCCGATGTAATCCGGACCGCCGCGTCGCGCCGACGCCTCCGCCCGCTCGCGTCGGACCGGGCGGCCGATTACGCCGCGACGACGAAGAGGTGCCCATGCCCGCATGGCTCGTGAAGCTGCTTCCGATCCTCGTACTGCTCGCGGCGGTCGGCATCGTGCTGGCACGCATGCCGAGGGTGGAGCTCGGGCACTCGGAGGCGTACAAGCGCCGCCGGGTGATGAACTGGGTGCCGCTCGGCCTCACCTACGCGTTCCTGTATTTTGGACGCTACAATCTCTCCGCCATCGTCAGCGAGCTCGACAAGTCGGGCGTGCTCACCAAGTCGGAGTTCAACGCCATCGACGGCGTGGGCGCGTGGGTCTACGGGATCGCGTTCCTGGTGAACGGGCCGCTCGCGGACCGGTTCGGGGGACGGCGCACGATGCTGGCCGCCACGGCGGGCTCGGCGCTCATGAACCTCGGCATGGCCGTCTCGATGCAGAAGGCGCTCGGCGGGGACGCCGCGTCGCTGAAGGCCGAACTGCTCGTGCTGAACGCGGCCAACATGTACTTCCAGAGCTTCGGCGCGGTGAGCATCGTGAAGGTCAACGCGCCGTGGTTCCACGTGCGCGAGCGTGGCGTGCTGGGCGGCTTGTTTGGGGTGCTGATCTCCCTCGGGCTGTACTTCTCCTACGACTGGAGCCTGGCCATCGGGCGCGCCTTCGGGTTCGCGTGGTCGTTCTGGGTCCCCGGCGCGGTGCTGGTCGCGTGCTGCGCCGTGACCGCGCGGATGGTCCGCGACACGCCCTCGGAGGCCGGCTTCGCGGATTTCGACACCGGCGACGCGACGTCCGGACAGACCGGGACGATGGGCGTGGTCGAAGTGGCGCGCCGGATGTTCTCGCAGCGCGTCATCTGGGTGATCATCGCCATCGAGTTCTGCTCGGGTTTCCTCCGTCAGGCGGTCATGAAGCAGTACCGCCTCTACGCGAAGGCCATCGGCGCGGACCACGAGTTCGTCTATCAAAACTGGGGCATGCTGCTGTGCGTGGCGGGCATCCTGGGCGGGGTCTTCGCGGGGTTCATCTCGGACCACGTCTTCCAGAGCCGGCGCGGCCCCGTCTCCAGCGTCCTGTACGCGGGCATGGCGCTGTGCGGCGTCGGGGCCTTCGTCTCGCTCGGGGATTCCTCGCTCGGGTGGTTCGTCGTCGGGATGTCCCTCTGCGTGATCGGCGTCCACGGGATGTTGTCCGGCACGGCCTCGATGGACTTCGGCGGCAGCCGCAACGCCGGCGTCGTCACGGGAATCATCGACGGATTCGTCTACCTCGGCACCGGGACCCAGGCGTTCCTGTACGGGCGACTGCTCCCGACGGGCGACGCCGCGCGCGACCCGGCCAACTGGCGCGCGTGGCCGGGTGCGATGCTGCCGGTGGTGCTGATCGGCCTCGCGCTGTGTGCGACGATCTGGAACGCCACGGCCCGCAAGCCGGGGTCGGCCCCGGCCGTCAAGGCGGGTTGATCGACACCGGGAGGACCAGGGCGTCCAGGCGGTCCCGTCGAGGCAGGGACAGCACGAGGGTCCTCGCGCGTTCGATGCGCCACGCGACGGGCTGGGTCACCAACGCATCGCCGGACACCACACCGTCCGAGTCGTCGTCGCAGCCATACCGAAGGCTCGCGCGCTCCTCGGGCGCGGGCCACCGGAGGCCACGCTCCGCGCCGGACGGCGCCCGCTGACGCACCACGGCGCCTCCGGCGGCAAGCTCGTAGAGCACGTCTCCCGGGCACGCGTCGTCGACGCGCACGCGGATCCCCTCCGCGCTGGAGACGACGTCCGCGGACGCGCCGGCGGGTCCCCCCGACGCGTGCGACGGGAACACCAGCGCGGGCTCAGGGGTGGATGTCACCGCTCGTCCGTCGGGAACCTCGCATGCGGCGAGCGCGCCGAGGAGGGCCCCCGGCAGGCTCATGGGGGTGCAGCCGTGACGCGGCACCGCGGCCCGCACCAGGCCGGCGCGCCGGACCACGGGTCGTGGTCGGCGGGCCCGAGGAGCGCCGCAACGTCGGCCTCGTAGCCGTGAGGCAGGTGGATGGCTTCCGGATGGAGCCCGGGGTCCACGGTCACCGTGGCGTCCGCGTGCCCGTGGGCGCTCGTGACGCGCACGCGCGCTCCATCGGCGAAGCCCCAGGCCGGTGCCAGCCTGACGCCGGGGTCGGCATGGGACGGACGGTCCGCGGGATGCAGGGCTCCGTCGGGTCGTGCCGCCGCGAGCAGGCGTCCCCAGCCTTCGGTCGCCACCGTGGGTTCGGCGAGCGCGGCGAGGGCACGGCGTGCCGGGTCCGGCAGCAGACGGAGGCGACCGTCGGGGTGCCCCGGTACCCAACGGGCCCGGTCGACGTCGCCGCCCTGCCAAATCCCATCGGCGGCGAGCGCCTCCGCCACGCCGTCGCGTGCGAACAGCGCGAGCGCGCGTGTCTCCATGGACGCGGGCTCGCTCGCGAGGATCCCGCGGGCGGCCAGCCGGGCGGCCACCCCGTGCGCCCCGCGTCCGGTGCGCGGCGTCCCGACGCGCCGTGCCAGCTGCTCCAGCACCCAGGAGGCGGGGCGTGCCGCGCCCGGTGGGGATGCCAGCGCGGGTACCCGCACCGCGTGCGCGACAGAGCAGAGGTTCCCGTCGTGGAGCCGCGTCGCCTCGTCCTCCCAGGCGTGCGCGACCGGCAACACCCAGTCCGCCCTGCGGGTCGTCGTGTTCGGATGCGTGTCGAGGGCGACGAGGGCGTCCAGACGGTCCAATGCGGCGCGCGCGTCCGCAGCGAGCGTGCCCGCAGGGTCGCCTTGCACCACGACGAGCGCACGCAGCCCGTCGGGCCGTCCGACGTCCGAGGCGAGGGCGGCGAACGGTGCCTGCAGCCACGTGAGGGGCCATCCGCCGGCGGTCCGCGGCGCGCGTGCGCTGCCGAGCCTCCCGAGAACGGGATCCAGGTCCACCGCGCCACGCGCGTCGTACAGCCCGCCCGGTCGCAGCAGGTTGGCCGTCAGCGCGTGCAGCACCAGGGTGGCCCACGCCACGAGCGTTCCGTCGCGCTGGCACAGCGCCTGCGGCGAGCGGTGCGCCACCGCCATGGCGGCCCTCGAGAACTTGAGGGCGACAGCGGAGATGTCGGTCTCGGCGACTCCGCAGGCGGCGGCGCAGCGTTCCGCCGGCCAGGCCGCGAGCGCGTCGCGCAGGGCGCTCACATCGGCGCAGTAGTCCTTCACGTACTGCGTGTCGTGCCATCCGTTCCGCAGGATCGCGTCGATCATGCCGAGCAGCAGGAAGACCTCGGTGCCCGGTCGCAGTCGCAGGTGCACATCGCCTGGCTCGACGTGCGCCGGTGTGCGCGGATCCGCGATCGCGACGCGCGTGTGTCGGGTCTTGCGCCCGTGCGCGAGCGCAGCGCCGTGATGGGTGCCCGCCTGCAGGGGGCCCCAGCCCTCCGCCTCGTGGTTCGCGCCGAGCAGGAGCACGTAATGGGCGCGTCCGACGTCCGATTGGAGGGCGCAGGGCCTGCCGACCACCCAGGCACACGCCTCCGCCCAGGCCGCGCCGCCGCGTTCCGCCAGCGGCCCGTACAGGTGCGGGGTGTCCCAATGCACGCCGAGCGCGGCCGTGCGGACGGCCGTCCGGGGAACCGCAGCCCCCGGGGACCCCAGCAGACAGCCGAGGGCGCGGGCACCGTGCGTCTCCGCGACGGCACGCAGGGAGGCCGCGGCGCCGTCGAGCGCCACGTCCCATGAAACGTCCTGCCACGCGTCTCCCGCGCGACGCAGGGGCGTCAGCAACCGCCCCTCCGCGGACCCGGCGCGCCGCACCGACTCCCGCGTGGCGCGGCACGGCGGCCCGAGCACGCCGGAATCGTCCGCGTGCCACGTGTCGTGCTCCGACCTCGCGTCGAAGGTCTCCGCGCAGGTGCAGACGCGACTCCAGGCGTGCACGGCGTCTACCGGAACGCGCCGCAGGTGAGCATCTCCGCACCGTAGTACGGGTTCGCCACGGTCGTGGAGGAGCCCGCCTGCAGCCACGCGGCCTCCGCCATCGGGCACCACGCCTCGCGATACGCCCGCGTCCCTCCCCCGGAGCTGCGCGCCAGGGGTACGACGATCCCGGACACCTGCTTCCACGCCGCACGGCGCAGCTTCACGTCGGGGGCGTTCGCCGCGTCGCGCGCCGCACCCTCGAGCCGCACGAGCGCGTCCGCGGTCGCCGCGGGGAGGCCCGCGACGGCGCGGGCCGCCATGGCGCGCTCGACGAGCGCGCTCGAATCCGTCGCGGCATCCCGATCCGCCGCCAGGGCCTCCGACCCTGAAACGTAGGTCGCGACGAGCGCGTCGAGGGACGGTTCGCCGCAACAGGTGAAGGTCGCGGGGGGCGCGGTCGGGGCCGAGGCTGCGGGTGCGGCGGGAGACGCGGAGGGCGTCGGTGCGCTGCCACCGCACGCGAGGAGAACAAGCAACATCATCGGCCACCTCCGTGCCGGGATAACGCATTGCAGGTCCGGAGGGCCGTGGCGGACGCCGTGGGGCGCGTTACCAAGGCGACGGAGGGGTGCGTCCCATGTTCCGCTCGATGCTCTGGGTGCTCGGTGGTCTTCTCGTCGCGACCGGCGCGCTGTCGCTGCTCTTCAGCTTCGGAACGCCCGACCAGGCGGACGCGGCGGCAGGCGGCGCGGCCACGTTCGACCTCGACATGGCCGAGAAGCTCGGTGTGGTCGGGTGGGATGCGGTGGCGAACATCGGCCCGACGGGGTTCATGCCGCTGGCGCTGCTCGGGCTGGCCGTCGGCGTGCCCGTCCTCATCGGGCTCAACGCGACCGCGTGGAAGCACACCGGCGGTTACTGAGCGGTTCGGACGGACCGCACCGCCGTGCGCATCCTCGCCGTGCAGGCCTCCCCCGTCGTGGGGGACATCGCCGGGAACGCCGCGGCCATCCTGGAGGGGTGGCGGCGGGGGCGTGAGGTCGGCGCGCGCATCGTGGTGTTTCCCGAGCTCGCCGTGTGCGGGTACCCGCCCCGCGACCTCCTCTTTCGGGACGACTTCGTGGACGCGTGCATGTCCGCGGCGCGCGCGGTGGCCGAGGCCACGCGCAACGGTCCGATCCTGGTGTTCGGGTGCCCATGGCGCGACGGTGGGCTCCGCAACGGCGCCGTCGTCGTCCACGACGGTGGCATCGTGGCGGTGCGGTACAAGTCGCTCCTTCCCTGCTACGACGTGTTCGACGAGCCCCGGTGGTTCATGCCGGAGGCCGCACCCGCCCCGGTCGACGTCGATGGCCTGCGTCTCGGGGTGGTGATCTGCGAGGACGCCTGGAACGCGCCAGGGCTCGTCGAGGACCATCATTACGCGCTCGATCCCGTCGCGCGGATGACCGGGTGCGCGGTGGTCCTGAACCTCTCCGCCTCCCCGTTCCAGGCCGGAAAGGGCGCGCTGCGCGCGGCCCTCGTCGCGCGCCAGGCCCGCCAGTTGTCGACGCCGCTCGTGTATTGCAACCAGGTCGGCGCGCACGACGAGCTTGTCTTCGACGGGGCCAGCTTCGCCGTCGGACCCGACGGTGCGTGCACGGCATCGGCGCCGTCCTTCGTGATGGCGGACCTGCTCGTGGACCTCGTCCGCACGCGGCGCGCCCCGTTCCCGGTGCACGCGTGGGAGGACGAGATCCTCGACGCCCTCGTGCTCGGCATCCGGGACTACGCCCGACGGAGCGGCTTCCGCAGTGCCCTGCTCGGCTTGAGCGGGGGCGTCGACAGCGCGCTGGTGGCGTTCCTCGCCGTCCGGGCACTCGGTGCGGACAACGTCATGGGGGTCGGCCTGCCGGGGCCCTACAACGCCCCCGAGTCCCTGCACGACGCGGAGGCCCTCGCGCGCGCGCTCGGGTGCGGCTGGTCGGTGTTGCCCATCGGGCCGGGCTTCGACGCGCTGCGGGCCACCCTCGCGCCGGCGCTGCCGGCCTCCCCGCCCGGGGTGGTGGCGGAGAACCTGCAGTCGCGGATCCGTGGGACGCTGCTCATGGGCCTTTCGAACGCCAGCGGCCAGCTGTTGCTCACCACCGGCAACAAGTCGGAGATCGCCGTCGGCTACTGCACGCTCTACGGCGACATGAACGGCGGGCTCGCGCCGATCGGCGACCTGTGGAAGACCGAGGTGTACCGCCTCGCCCACGCGCTGCGCGCGCGGGACGGCGCGATTCCGCTGCGCACGCTGGAGCGCGCGCCCTCGGCGGAGCTGGCACCGGGGCAGACGGATCAGGACAGCCTTCCTCCGTACGATCTGCTCGACCCGATCCTGCACCTGCATGTCGAGGAGCAGCTCGGCGCCGAGGCGATCGTGGCCCGTGGATTCGCCGACGACGTCGTGCGGCGCGTGGTGGACCTCGTGCGGCGCGCCGAGCACAAGCGGCGTCAGGGCGCGCCGATCCTCAAGGTGTCGCCGCGGGCCTTCGGGACCGGTCGGGACATGCCGCTCGCGCAGGCCTGGCGCGGCTGAGCGCCTCGTCCGGCCTCCCGCGCGCGCCGGGGGAGGCGTTGCGGAGGGGGCGTGCCCCCTCCGCCCCAGGATCTGAGGGATGACAAACCGCGACGTGACGAAGGCACGCGGGGCGCACATCCTCGGGGGCGCGGCGCGTGGGTGTCGATCGCGGAGAGGGTGACAGCCCGACCCGCCCTCGCGTATACAGTCGGCCGCCTTTCGGAGTGTCCGTGCGTGCCCTTACCGGAATCAAGCCCACCGCCGTCCCCCACGTCGGCAACTACCTCGGCATGATCGAGCCGGCCCTGCGCATGCAGGACACGCACGATTCCTACTACTTCATCGCCGACTACCACGCGCTGACCACCCTTCACGATCCCGTGCGCATGCGGACGCACACCCGGGAGGTGGCGGCCACCTGGCTCGCGCTGGGGCTCGACCCGCGTCGCACCACCCTGTGGGTGCAGTCCGACGTTCCCGAGGTGACGGAGCTGTCGTGGCTGCTCGCGTGCGTCACCGGGCTCGGGCTCCTGGAGCGCGCCCACGCCGCGAAGGCCGCGCGGGACAAGGGTCTGGAGATCGGCGTCGGGACCTTCACCTACCCCGTCCTCATGGCCGCCGACATCCTGGCCTACGACGCCGACGTGGTGCCGGTCGGGCGCGACCAGAAGCAGCACGTGGAGATGGCCCGCGACATGGCCACCTTCTTCAACGTGCGCTTCGGCGAGGTCCTGCGGGTGCCCGCGCCGCTCATCCGGGACGAGGTGGCGGTGATCCCGGGGTTGGATGGTCAGAAGATGTCGAAGTCCTACGACAACACCATCCCCCTCTTCGCGGAGCCCAAGGTCCTTCGGAAGAAGCTCATGTCCATCGTCACCGACAGCAAGGGCGTGGACGAACCCAAGGACCCGGATGCCTGCAACGTGTTCGCACTGTACCGGCTCTTCGCGTCCCCGGCCGACCGGGACGCCCTCGCGTCGCGCTACCGGGAGGGCGGAATCGGCTACGGTCACGCCAAGCAGGCGCTCTTCGAGGCCATCGAGGCCCGCCTCGGCGACGCGCGGAGCCGGTACCTGGAGCTCCTCGCCTCGCCCGAGACCCTGGATGGGGTGCTGGAGGACGGCGCGTCCCGCGCGCGCGCCGTGGCACGCGACGTGCTGGCGCGCTGCCGCGAGGCCGTGGGGTTCCGGCCGACCCCGCGCGGCGCGGCGCCACGCATCGGGAAGCCCGCGTGACGCGCTCGTGTTGCACGCCGGATGCCGCTCTCACCCCTTGACAACGGCGCCGAAGTGAGGCTTGATGGGGCCCCCGGTGGGAAGGCACCCGCCTTTCCCCCTGACGGTGTCCGCTTTCCGTTCGCACGCTCGTCCATCCCCGCGAGGCGCTTCCCCTGCGCCCCCCACGTCTTCCCCCTCCCTGCCGCGTCGCCGACCCCACCCGGTGACACCGCCCTCCGCTCCCAAGGAGTTCCCCATGGTCATGCGCAGCATCCGTCCCAGTCCCGTCGCCACCGACGCGGGTCGTCGCCGTTCGGAGCGCCTGTCCGCCGAGGAGGAGAAGAACATCGCCCGTGACATCCGCAAGGCCGAGCAGGCCGCGCGGGAGGCCGTGGCGGGGATCGACGTGGCCGAGAACATCCTGCGTCGCCGCCCGGACCGCGCCGAGCGTACGCGCGCGGGCGCCGTGGACCGCCTCGAGGAGGCCGTGCGCGCGGTGGCGATGGCCAGCGACGTGATGGAGTACACGATGCGGGCCGCGCTGCCGCAGGCGTGGAGCATCGTGTCGACGGCCACCGAGCGCGACAACGTGGTGGTGGAGCCCGAGCAAGGCTGGCTCCGCAGCGTCGGCGCGTCGAGCGGGCAGTTGTGGGTGCTCGCGGCCGACCGCCGGGACGCGGAGGTCCGGGTCGGCGAGGATTCGCTCCTCGCCGTCACGTTCGAGGAGGACGCCGGGCTTCCCGTCCGCACGCGCCCCTGCCGGGTGGGCCAGCTGCACGTGGCGCGCGGTCGCTTCGGCGACACCCAGCGGCTCTGCAACGTGT
>JBDLRI010000071.1:0-17609 GCA_039800105.1 Pseudomonadota bacterium | reverse complement strand
CGCCACGACCGACGCCTCCAGACGGACGACCGCTCGACGCATGTTCGTCCGGGCGGCCAAAAACGCGAACACTCCCGACCTTGTGGATCGGGAGTGCGTGGTGCGATGGAGATGGCTCCCCGCACACGCCCAGATGCGCACACGGGGACGCAAGGATCGACCGGTCTTCTGGCTCGGTGTCCCCCTCCTTCTCGATCGTTCAAGATTGAAGAGGAAAGGAAAGAAGCAGGTTTCTGATCGTAGCAAGCCACCCGCCAAGCCGAGCGTCGGCGCCACCCGTGCCAGGATGCAGGCCCTCCTCGACGAGGGGACGGTTGCCAACCGTGCGGAGCTTGACCGACACCTCCAGGTGAGCCGGGCGTACGTCACGCAGGTGCTCGGCCCCGTGGTTCACGCGGTTCACGCTCCCGAAGGGGAGGCACCCACGCGAGCGACCGCAGCGACACATGGGGGTGACACATGAGACACAATGGCTCGTCTCGGCCCGGGAGGGCGGTGGCCTTCTCGGAAGGCGTGAACGGCGTGAACCGTCGCGAGAAGCGGTACGCACGTCACAACGAGGAGCGCGATGCAGACGGCACCCACGCCGCAAGCGGCGGCACCGACCTCACGCGCGCAAGGACGCTCTTCGCGCGGGTTGCGCGTGAGCGTGGCCGTGAACCGGGGCTCTACGTCGCCATCGCGGTGGTCCACGCGGACCGTCGCGAGGAGCAGTTCCAGCGGTGGGACTGGCGCGGCGAGGCTGACGCCCTGCGAGCCGTTGGCGAGGCGTGCGGCCGGCTCGAGCCCGTGTCGCGTGGCTTGCGGGTACGGGTGCATCGCGCGGGTGGCGACCTCGTCGGGAGCGCGTTGCTGCGGCGAGAGGCCTTGGTTGAGCGCAGGTCCTCGCCGAGGCCTTCACAGTCGTCACAGGCCGATCTGGAACGAACGCAGCCCGGCACGGATGCGACCGCGGCAACGATGTGCGCCGCCCTGGACGCCCAGCAGCACGAGATTGCCTCCCTTCGCCGAGCGCTCGCCGCCCAGGAGCGGCGGCTCGCCGAGGTCGCGGCCGTGGCGGAGCGCGTCGACGAGGTCGAGGCTCACCTCGCCGCGTTGCTGGAGGAGGTCGCGGCGTGGGCCGAGGCGTCGTAGGACGATGTTCCGAAAGTGCGTTACTTGTACAGAAGTAACGCAACTACGGAACATGACCGAAGCCTCCCGCCATGAAGACGCCGTCCTCGAGCTGGTCGAGCAACTCGGGCTCGTTCGCCCGCGCGATCTCGCCGAGCGAGGCATTCCGCGCATGGTGCTGCACCGTCTCGTGGTGCGCGGCGACCTCGAACGGGTGGCACGCGGCGTCTACGCCCGTGCCTCCAGCGCCCTCTCGAGCGGCAGTGCCCTTGGTGTGGTCGCGAAGTCCGCGCCAGAGGCTGTGATGTGCCTCGCGACGGCCTTGCACCTGCACGGGCTGTCGACCTGGATCCATCCGTCCGTGTGGCTCGCCGTCCGACAGCATCGTCACCCGCCTCGCCTCGCGTGGCCGCCGCTCCACATCGTCTACGTCGCGCCCCGTCTGATGGAGCAGGGAGTCGAGGAGCGCGTTGTCGACGGGGTTCCTGTGCGCGTCACGACGCCCGCGCGCACGGTCGCGGACTGCTTCAAGTGGCGCAACCTCGTGGGCCTCGACGTGGCGCTCGAGGCGCTGCGCTCGTACCTGGAGAAGAGCGGCAACGGGCGTGCGGAGCTTCGCCGCATGGCCGAGCTCTGCCGCGTGACCGGTGTGATGCGACCCTACCTGGAGGCCATGCCATGACCGCGAACCGTGCAGCTTCCGTCTTCGCGCGCCTGAAGAACCGCGCGCGCGCTGATGGCGAGGATCTCCAGTACGTGCTCGTGCGCTACGCCAACGAGCGTCTGCTCTACCGGCTCTCTGTCGCCGAGGCGGGTCGCGCGTTCGTGCTGAAGGGCGCGACGCTGTTCCTCGGTTGGAATGGTCGTGTCCACCGCGTCACGCGCGACATCGACCTCCTCGGGTACGGAGACCCGTCACCCGCGCACCTGGAGGCGGTCTTCCGGACGGTTGCGGCCTACCCCTTCGAGGACGACGCCATCGTGTTCGACCCCGAGAGCGTACGCGCGGAGCCGATCCGCGAGGGCATGGCCTACGGCGGGGTGCGCGTCACCCTGCGCGCGCGCCTCGATCGTGCAGAACTCGCCGTGCAGGTCGACGTGGGCTTCGGCGACGCGGTCGAGCCCGGCCCCGTGGTGATGGACCTCCCGACGCTCCTCGACCTCCCTGCGCCGCGCCTGCGCGCCTACCCGCGCGAGGTCGTCATCGCGGAGAAGGTCGAGGCCATGGTGCGCCTGGGACGCGAGAACAGCCGCATGAAGGACTTCTACGACGTGTGGCTTCTTCTTCGGACGGTGCCCGCCGACGAGCGGCTCGCGGCCACGCTGCGCGCGACGTTCGCTCGGCGTGGCACACCGCTTCCTACGTCCGTTCCCGACGCGTGGTCCGAGGCGTTCGCGAGCGACCCGATGAAGCGCTCACAGTGGACCGCGTTCCTGCGCCGCGCGCTGACGGCCGAGAAGCCGAGCCTCGACGAGGTCGTGGGGGTTCTGCGTGCGCGCCTGGGGGCGTGCCTTGGAATCGTGACCGACGGTTGACGCGCTTGGCGCCGTCCGTGCCAGTGACCAACCCTAGAAGTGTATACCGTGGAGCGTAAGGTCTACACTTCTTGCGGGCCGACGCCCTCACCCCACCCAGGCCCCGATCGCCCGCGTGAGCCCGTCCGCCAGCTCGGCGACCTCCTGCGAGAGCGTCTCCTGCGCGGCCTCGACCGCCTCTATGCGCGCAGCGAGCGCGCTCGACTCTCCAGTTCGCGGCGCTGTCGTGCGGGGCGCCATCGTCTGTGCTGGGGCCCTCTCGCCCGCCGCCCTCGCCGCGAGCTGCGCCACCGTGCGGCTGAACTCCTCGCGGAGCAGGGCCATGGCCTCGGCGACCTGGTCCTCGACCTCTTCGCGGGTCGGGACGTCCCCGTCAGGGCCCCGGGCGCCGGCCACCTGTGCCTGCAAGCGCTCGACCGCGGCGCGCGTGGCGAGGTTTCCGACGGTGCGGGCCAGCTCTTCACGGAGCACGCCCATCGACTCGTCGACGTGGTCCTCCACCTCCTCGCGGGAAGGGGCGTCCGTCATCGGGTCGCGCGGCGGGACCGCGCGGCCTTCGAGCGCCTCGACGCGACGCAGCAGAGCGGCGAGGGTCGCGTCGCGCACGCCGCCCTCTAGAACGTCGTCACGTACGACCACGCTCCCGCGCCCCTCCGTCCGTGTGCCCGTCGCGCCCGAGCTGGACACTGATCGCGTATCCGCCTCGTCGTCGCGCCCCTTCACGGCGCCGCCGCTCCCGCGCTTCGCTCCCCGCGCGCGGCAGGGTCCTCCGCAGAAGCGCGCGTCCGCGCGTCGTCCCTCGATGCTCGTTCCACAGGTGTCACAGGTCCGCATGTTCGTCTCCTTCGATGAGTTGGTTCGGCTTGAGGAGCCACACGGACGGCTTGCGCCCAGGCTCGCTCGGGTCGCCCTTCCGGCTGGCGACGCGGTCCTTGCCTTGGGCCGCGAGGGCGCCGATCACGGCGAGGCTCGCGCCCACGCTCTCGGCGGGCGGCAGGCGGTCGCCGTCGCGGTGGAGCTCCTCGTTGCAGCGCACCACGGCGACCTCCGGGAACACCCCGATCCAGCCGTCGCCGACGAAGCCCACGCGCGTCCCGCGGGCGTGGCCAACGCTCAACCCGTCGATGCGCACGAGGTCGGCGGCGAGGAGCTGGCGCAGGTCGGCGAGGAAGCGCTCGCCCGGGGTGAGGCTCGCCGTGCGGAGCACCTGCTCGCTCGCGAGGACGGTGGCCTCCGCGCGCAGCGTGTCCGTCTGGGCCTGCGCCGTCGCGGCGTCCAGCACCCCGCGGCCCTGGGCGAAGCCGAGGAAGAAGCGCCAGCCCGCGAGGATCGCCGCTGCCGAGGCCGCCACGCGCGGGCGGTTGTCGCCGCGCGGTAGCACGCCCTCCAGCCTCGCGCGCTCGTCATGGTAGGCGCGCAGCACGCGGTCGAACCACGCCGGATGGTCGAGGAGCTGCCGCGCGAGGGCCGCCATGACCCCGGGCGCGCCCTGTCGGAGCGCCTCGTGGACGCGGAGTCCCGTCTCGCCGAGGTCAACTGCGCCGCGCGCGGGGATCGCGAAGTAGCGGGCGCGCACGGAGGCCTCGGAGAAGAGGACGTCCTCGCCGTTGACGAGCACGGTCGTGCGGCTCCCGCGGGCGCGCTGCTGGGCGCCGTCGGAGCGCAGTCGCGCGCGGGCGGTGCGGTCGTGCAGGCGCTGGAGCACCCCGAGGAGCGTCGCACGCTGCCCCGGCCCGATCGCGGATTCCTTGGCGTCGTCGAGCACCATCAGCGCCCCGCGGAAGTCGTGCGCCCCGTCCTCGATCGAGTAGGGCGTCGAGCCGAACGATACGAGGCGCCCGCGCTCGGCGAAGTCCCCGAAGAGGCACTGCACCGTCGTCGCCGTAGTGCTCTTCCCGAGGCCGGAAGCGCCGGTGACCCACACGCAGAGCGGCGACACGCTCGCGTCGCGGGCCTCCAGCACGGGCGCGACGAGCGCCCAGACGGCAGCGCCGAGCACCAGGCGCGCGGTGCTCTCGCCACAGGCCACGCGGGGCCAACGCTCGACGAGGAGCCGCAGGGTGGCGTCCACCTGCTCAGCTGGGACGCTCCGCAGCCCGAGCGAGGCCGCGGCGGCGGTCGGCACCTCCAGGCGCACCTCGCCGTCGCTCGCGAGGTCGAGGCCCACGAAGCTGCGCCCATCGGCGGCAAAGCCGAAGTCGCGGCTCACCCGCACGCGTCGCACCTCGCTCGTGGCGAGCCAGGCGTCCCGCGCGGTGGCGACGTTCCGCGTGTCGAGCCCCCGGAAGTCGCTGCCCATCGCACCCGCGAGCCTGCGCGCGAGGTCCTTCGGGTCGGCCAGCGCCTCTCCCGGCACCTCCAGGCGGTGCACCGTCCCCGTGGGCGTGCTGGCCTCGACCGTGAGGCGCTTCCCGCCCTCGGGCAGCGCGACCTCCTCGGTGAAGCGCACGGTGAAGTCCGCGAGCGGAACGGGCGGGCGCTCCCCCTCGAAGCGCCAGGTGCGGCCCCCGCGCACGAACGCCGTCCCAGGGTGCATCGGCCCCTGCTGGATGAGGGACGACGGGCTCCGCACGGTCGCGAGGGTGCAGGCGCCGCTCTGGGCGTCCATGTTGGGGCACGCGAAGCCACGCTCGGCGAGGGCGCGGCAGGAGGGCGGGCGGTAGCCGTGCCCCCGCGCCCACGCGAGCTTCGCGTCGGTGTCCCCGCGCTCGTAGGTAGGGTGCGGGCGCGAGAGGGCGTGAAGCGCGTCGTCGCCAGCGTCTCCGTGGGGCGCGAGCGTCCACGCGAGGGCCGTCCAGAGCGGCTCGGGTAGGTTGGCGGCGTGCTGGTGACAATGGCGCACGAAGGCGCAGCGCGCGAGGTGCGGGAGCGCCGGGATCGCGGGCAGCCCCGGCACCGTGTCGTTGGTCACGGTCGCACCCTGCGGCCGTTGCGTCACGTTGCGCGCGACGATGACACGCGGCGCGACCGGCGGCGCGAGCGCCTCGAACCGCGCGAGGGCGTAGGCGCGCGCGGGATCGGCCTCCACGACCCCGACGGCGTGGGGCGCTTCGTACCAGGGCTTCACGTTCACGCTCCCCGGCAGGCGCAGCACCCGCGAGCAGTCGACGCACGCTCGGTCCCCGCCCACCCGCGCCGCGAGCGCGGCGACGAGCCCCTCGAAGCAGCGTCGCGCCTCAAGATCGGCGAGGTCCACGGGCGCCGCCAGCCGCCACCAGAGGTGGTGCTTCCCGGGGCTGGTCTGGACGGTCAGCGTGGGGAGGAGGTCGATGCGCGCGAGGTCTTGGCGCACGCGCGCCAGCGCCTCGTCTCCGCCCGCGTCAAGGTCGGCCCACAGGCACGCGGCGGCGACGACGCCTTCCTTCGTGCCGACGCGCCCCTCGCGCACCGCACCCCCGGCCCACACATGGCGGTCCTGCGGCGGCTTCCAACGCGCGAGGGCGTCCGCGCTGGTGAACCACTCGCGGCGTTCAAGCTGCGGGCGGCTCCAGCGGGGCGTCCCGTCCTCGCCCGGCGCCAGGGGGCGTTCGGGGCGCATCACCCGCACCTCGACCTCGCGGCCGGGGGTCAGGAGCGCGGGTGGGAACAGGATCGTGGCAAACGTGGAGAGCGGGGTCGCGGTCATCGTGGGGCTCCTGGGTCCCGTCCCTCCTCACCTCACGCAGCTGGCTGAGGAAGGAGCCGGGCATCGAACTGCGCGTGCGGAGGCGCATGGTCCTCACCCGCAAGACACGGGGCATGACGACGACACCTGCGAGGCCGCAACCGCAGAGCGTGCTGGCGCGCGCTCTCGCGTGGCAGGAGCATCTCCACCGGACGGGCGCGACCCGCGCCGACCTTGCCCGCCGACTTGGCGTGAGCCGTGCGTGGATCACCCAGGGTATGGCAATCCTGGACGTCCCCGCGCCGGTGATGGACGCCATGCGGCGAAGGGAGGCCGAGGGGCGACCTGTGACGAACGGGGTGTGGAAGCAGGTGAAGGGACGGCCGCCGCAGGAGGCGGTGGACGTGCTCGTTCTGATGGGCCACGCCGATAGGGCGATGGAGGCGCTATGGCAAGGTCAGTACGTTCACTACGGCGGATTCAGTTGCCGCGAAGGGCCGACTTCCAGACCGCGTGTTGACGGGCGAGAGATGCGTTGACTCCGAAGACGTAGGCATCGATGGACGTACGGTGACGCCTTATCTTACGACCATTCGAGCCAAATATCGCGATTAGGTAAACCACCATGCACGCGAGGAAGAAGAAGGAACTGAACAGAAACACCTCCACGGACCGCGTGGCGCGAGTGAGAAGAAAAATTGCTCCGAAGGTCATAGAGGGAGCCATGATCATGTGCACATACGTAGATGCGGAGACGTAGTCCGCGTACGGGTTGCGCCCATCTAAGGGATCCCCACATGCCGGAAGCGCGATAACGCACGCACACGCGCTATGAAGTTCTGCTCGGCCCGCCTGATCCAGAAACGGAACCTTCGACGCAGCCATCGCCGGGGATCCCCAGTCCAACTTTCGCGCTGCGGCGTCGATCTCGGCGTCGTTCAAATCAGTAACCCATGCGAACGCCCTCAGTGCCTCGCGCAACGCCTCCCGCGTCAACCTGTCGCGTACGCCGGTCAGCGTCGTCAACTGTCGGACATAGCCCGCCACATCGACCCCCCGTTCGGACGAGCCCGCCCGGATCGAGCCGGGCGACTCGAGCACCGGACACTTCGGCAGGTCCACCGTATCCGCGGCCTGAGTCAGAGCGTCTTTCCAAGCGCTCCGACGTACCTCAGCTATCGGAGCCGCCAGCGCCTCGGAGGCGGCGGCGCTCTCGCGTGCCACGAACGCTGCGAACGCACCGTCGTCGGTGTAGCCGGCAAGCTTCAACAGCTCACGCATGCGCTTCGAATCCCGATAGCAGAGCTCTCGGAAGTCGCGACCTACCTGCTGCGCGATGCTTTTACCGGAGTGGAGCTGTTCCCGGGCCGGAAGTGCCACGTCCGCAAGCAGGGTCGAAAGTTTGGCATGCAGGTTAGTACGCCGTTGGCCTGTATCACCTAACAGACCGAACACGCGGGCTGAGCCAGCTCCGCGCCTGGTAAGCTCCAGCAGCTGCAGCTCACGCTCCACCAAGGCATGACGCGCCGCGTCGACCCACATGCGCAGCGTCATGTCAGCGCGCGCCCGAAGCTCCGCGGGATCACGGGGAGGTAGATCCCGGCGGCAGGTCGCGCAGACGCTTGCATCGCTTCGAACCGGGCTCTTACATGCAGGACATTCGGCCTTCATCAAATCGCCGTGAAGCCCGTCCATCGCGTCCCGCGCGCGCGTGGTGTGCGAAACAGAGCTGGCGCGCAGTGCAGTCTCGAGCGCGGTGAACACCCCCCCCTCCAGCTCCTCTCGACGCGTTTCCGCCGCAACGGCCTCGGCACGCCACCGTTCCTCGCGCGCCGCACGCTCCAACTCCAGCGCCGCCGCCTTGGTGGCCTTCTCGAACGCAAGCCCCGACAGGCCTGCCTCGTGCCCGTACTTGCGCTGGTTTTCCATCCGTTCCAGCGCGCCCTGCGCCACCTTGAACGACATCCCTCACCTCCGCGCGCTCAAAGTCAGCCAATCGCTACACACTCACAGTCAGGCCAACGCATCCCGGTCTGCTGCCTCAGCCCCATAGTGCTTGCGGCCCCACGCAAGCAGACGCACCACCCACAGCACATTCGCCGCGAACAGCGCCGGCAGCGCGGCCTCAAGCTTCCACGACCGCGCGTGTGTCGGGGAGAGCGAGCCGTGGGCGACCGCATGCCGAACGCCCGCGCCGAGGCGCAGCGTGTCCCAGAGGGTCTGTGGCGTCATGCCAGAAAGGTAGTAACGAATAGGCGCATGGCGGGCGCCATCGACGCCGAGGTCGCCCAACGCGGCCGGGACGTGCTTGGGTTTCTCGCCGGCGTGCCTCGGGATGAAGACACCGTCCTTATTCACCTCGACCCAGCGGGCCGGAACCTCGACGGGGAAAGGCTTGCCCCCGACAGCCCGATGCATCTGCTCCACCGCCGAGATGAGGAGCGCCTGACGCCAGAGGGCTGCCCGGATCGTGCCTGTCTCCTCCGCTTCGTCCATACGCGACCACGTGGAACCCGCGAGCTGCTCCGCCGTTAGCGCAAGGCGCGCACCGCGTAAGAATCGCTCCGCCGGCAGCAGCCCGTCGCGACGGCGCGCGCCCCTGGCGGTGCGGGCAGGCAGGATCTGTTCGAACTGGTCGATAGCGCCGATCAAATCGTCGGACATGCCGCTTCTCCTCGTCCGCGTGCGTCGCGGTCCCCGATTCTCCCGGAGGAGGCCGCTCACTGCGAGCACCTTACCTACACTTGTCTTCCGCCCCCGCCGTCGAGCGTGTTGTCACCTGCCGTTGAGCGTATCGTACAGGCGCTGTATCGGCAAACCAGCCTTTCTGGCCGCTAAACCACGCACCCAGCGCACTACAAGCCGGCCTCGGACGGCGGGACCGCGGATGGTGAAGCCCTTATCGTCGTTTGGGGTCCCTCGGCGCCTCCGAGCACCTTTTCGCGACGCCGGAACCAAGCCACGACCACAAAGCGCCTCCGGCCAAAACCATCTGCTTCCGGACATCCTTGCGGACGCACGTTGTGGACCCTCAGAACGGCGTCGGAGGCGTCCCCAGCCGGGCAAGGCTTGTGGACAGGGCGGCGCCGCGGCAGGACGGGCGCGAGCACCGCGCCCCAAACCACATGCCATCGACCCCCGCCGGCCGCGACGACGCCCCAACCCTCACCGAAACCGCATCTCCATCTGCGCATCCGGCACCCGCTCCGTCTTCCGCGCCTCGATGAAGACGAACGCCCCGCGCGTCTCGGGGGCATGCGCCCGGAAACCCAATCGCTCGAGATTGCGGCAGAACGCACTGGGGTCGTCGAAGCGACTCGCCGCCTCCCAGATGAGCAGCAGTCCGTCGAGCTTCAAGGTCCGGTGCGCTTCGCGCAGGTAGTCCGTGAAGTTCGCGCCCATGAGCGACAGGCAAAAGACCGCGACCCCCAGGGAAGCGTCCTCGAGCGGAACATGGGCCATGTCCCCGGCCACGACGTTGTCGTTGATCGCAACGTGGTCGAAGCTGTGGACGGTGTGTCGGTCACCGACGGCCGCAGCCAGCAGGGCCTCGCCGCACCCGAAGTCGCCGATGACGTACCCCTCGCGCGCGCGGGCCCAGCGGATGACCTCCTCGTACGGAACCACCGTCCAAGATTCGCGGGCCTTGCGGTAGAGGGTGTGGTACTGCTCCCACTCCTCGGGGTTCGCGGCGAGCCGCTCCTGGGTCTTCTCGCTGCCGGTCTGGTTCCACCGTGCGTTCATGGTGGAGAAGTCGCCGTATCGGGTGTGCCTGCGCCCGACGTCGGCGGGGTCGGTGTCCGAGAGCGGGACAACGATCGGACGACGCACGACCTCGGCGACCTCTCCGGTGTCCAGACGCTCCAGCCACTTGATGGCGTCCCCGTAGGCCTGCGCATGGGAGCGTAGGTGCCCCTCGGGCACCACGCCATCCACGGCCGCGTCGGCGATACTCTTCTTGTACTGGAGCCGCGCGAGCTTGGACTCGCACCAGGACCAGCGCTGGCCGTTCACCTCCGCGAACGTGACGGGGATGACGACGGTCACCTTGTCGCGGGTCTGACCCTGCCGCCACACGCGCCCGAGGAGCTGCTCGTACTCGGCGGCCGTCCACGGCAGCACGTTCACGATGAGACGGTTGCTGACGTGCTGGAGCCCGTCGACCCCGGTGCCCACCGACGAGGAGCCGATGAGCACGTCGAGGTCGCCGTGGATGAAGCCGTCGAGGCCCGTCTTGTCGTCGCCGGTGTAGAGCCCGACCTTCCACCCCTTCGCGGTGATGGCCTCGTAGAGCGTCTGCACGATGCCATCCACGAAGAGGGTGTAGACGAGGGTCTTCGGCCGGATGTTGGCGAGGATGACGGGTAGCCGTGCCTCGGTAAGGATCTGCTCCAGGCGCGACGGGGAGCCCTTGCGCCCCAGTGAGCGGATCTCCGGTACCCGTTCCGCGCAATCCACGGGCTCGCGCACCTCCTCGAGCTGTGCCGTGTAGGACGGCATCCAGCGCGTTCCGAGGGTGACGAGGCGCTGGTAGAGGCGCATGCAGTTGGGGATGGTCGGCTTCGTGTCCAGCTCCTCGTGCTCGAGGCCCGTCACCAGCTCCACCAGGCTCCGCCCCTCCTGGAGGTTGTTGATCACCGGCGTCGCCGACATGCCCAGCACGCAGAGGTCCGGGGAGGCCTCGCCCGCCACGGTGACGAGCGCCATGACGAGCCGCTTGCGCTGGCTCACCTGCTCGACCTCTCGCTGCTTCGCGTAGTGGATCTCGTCGATGACGACGAAGTCCACGCGCTCCCGTTCCAGGAAGGCCTTGAGCTCGCCCTCCGAGCCTTCCTGCTGGAAGCCCTCGTAGTTCATCAACAGGTAGCGCGGGTGGCGGCTCTCCCAGGCGGGCTGCCAGGTCTTCTCGGCCACCTCGCTGTCCGGGAAGATGGCCCGGATGGCGTTCGCCCAGCCGCGGACCACCGCGTTCGGGCAGCAGATCACGGTGAGGCCCGCGCCAGCAACGCGCGTCGCCAACACCGCCGAGAGCGTCTTGCCGGCTCCCGTGCCCGACCAGTTCCCGTAGCGCCGCTGGTCCCGCACGCGGACCGCGACCAGGCGCTGCATCAGGTTCGGCAGCGCCGGCTTGCCGCCGACCGTGAAGGCGTAGCCGGCGGGGATCGGCAGGGTCCTCGCGGCCTCGTACTCGGCCAGGAAGCTGTCACGGACCTCCTGGGCGTACTCGCCACCGTCGTGCGTGCGCGCCTGCGCAACGGCAGCCTCCTCGTCCCGGAACGCGTGGGCCCACAACTTGGCGCGGGCCGAGGCCACGAGGAAGGCGGCGGCCTCCTCGTCGGCCGTGGCGACCAGGTGGTGGTCGAGGATGGCGAGCGCATCCCGGGCCTGCACGACCGGGAGCGGGTGGTCCTCCACGGCTTGTTCGTCCGTGGCGGGGGCGATGACCTCGTTGATGGCCTCCTCACCGATGGGCGGGGCGGACAGCCCCTCCAGCGTCACCGTCTCGTCGGAGAGGAAGTCGTCCGCGAGGGAGGGCTCCCCGTCCGTGAACTTACGGAGCTCCTCCTCGGGGAAGCGCCCAGTGCAGACGGCGCGGACGAAGCTCTTGGACTTGCCGTCCATGTCGAGCAGGCCGCTCTGCTGGAAGATGGCGTAGCGCTCGGCCGGTGTCAGGGCGGCAATGTGGGGCAGGAGCGAACGGACAAAGGCGCGGACCGCGGAGACGGTCCAGCCACTATTGCAGAAGGGGCAACCGCGACCAAGCCGCGCACGGTTCGCGACCGTCGCCTCCCATTCGTGGTCTAGCCCCTCCGGGCACTTCCACCAAACCTTCCTTTGGCTTCCTGCGACCACATTCTCTGGCCGCAGGTCCCCGTTCTTCGTCGGGTGCCATTGCGCCGCAACCTCGGGGCGGAGCCGCGCCAGCGAGTTCGTCGAGGAGGTCTGCAAACCTCGACACGCCGGGCACCCCTGACGCTCGCGAGTGCGCTTATAGACAGATGCCTCCCATTCGTGGTCCGGCCCCTCCGGGCACTTCCACCATACTTTTCTGCTGGCCCCAGCGACCAGTTCCTCCAAGCGTAGCAACCCGTTCTTCGTCGGGTGCCACTGCGCTGCGACCGTTGGGTAAAGCGCCGCCAGCGAGTTCGTTGCGGAGACCTGCTTACTGGCGCACGCTGGGCAGCCCGCACCCTGCCTCGTGCGACTGCCGACACTCGCCGCCCATTCGTGGTCCGGCCCCTCGGGGCACTTCCACCAGGCCCGCTTCTCGCGGGTCATGCGGACCTCCTCCGGCCTCAGGTTCCCGTTCTTCGTCGGATGCCACTGCGCTGCAATCGCGGGGTACATCGCCGCGAGCGAGTTCGTCGACGAAACCTGCCGTCCGCGGCACATGGGACAACCCTGGCCGTCACGCGTGCGCCTGTAGACAGTTGCTTCCCACTCATGGTCAGGACCTTCAGGGCACTTCCACCAAGCCTTCGTGTGGCTTCCGGCGACGACTGCCTCCGCCCTCAGAGCCCCGTTCTTCGCCGGGTGCCATTGCGCCGCGACCTCGGGGTAGCGCGACGCCAGAGAATTCGTCAACGAGACCATCTTGCCCGCGCACGCTGGGCAGCCTCGACCCCGCGTGCGACCCGCGACTGTCGCTTCCCAGACGTGGTCCGATCCGTCTGGGCATTGCCACCAGACCATCCTGTTGCTCCCGGCGACGACCTCCTCAGCTCTGAGCCCCCCGTTTTTCGTCGGGTGCCACTGAGCTGCAATGCCGGGATGCAACATCACGAGCGAGTTCGTTGAAGAGACCATCTTGCCCGCGCACGCTGGGCAGCCGCGGTCCAGCCCGGTCCGATTCGCGATGGTCGCATCCCACTCGTGGTCCGCGCCCGCCGGACATTTCCACCAAGCGCGCTTCTCACTCCCCGCCACGACGTGGTCCGGAAGCAAATCGCCGTTCCTCGTCGGGTGCCATTGAGCTGCGATGGCAGGATGGAGACGCGCCAGCGAATTCGTCGCCGAGGCCTGTATACCTCGGCATGCTGGGCAGCCGGTACCCTTTGAGCGCTCGCTGACCCTCGCCTCCCACTCATGATCAGGTCCCTTCGCGCACTTCCACCAAGCCTTTCTGCTGGTTCCAGCGACGACCTCCTCAGGCCTTACACCCCCGTTCTTCGTCGGGTGCCACTGCGCCGCAATGTCGGGATGCAACACCGCGAGCGAGTTCGTTGAAGAGACCTTCTGGCCGGCGCACGCCGGGCAGCCATTGCCCCTTGTCCGGGAGGACACTATCGCCTCCCACTCATGGTCGGGTCCCTCGGGGCACCGCCACCACGCCATCTGGTGGCTCCCGGCCGCGACCTCATCAGGCCTTTGGTCCCCATTCCTCGTCGGGTGCCACTGCGCGGCAACCTCGGGGAAGTCCGCGACGGTCTTCCCCCGCACGCTGACACGCGCGGTACCGCCTCCCGGCTCCGACCGCTTAGCTCCTGCCATGACGCCCCCCGAGAAGCCACGGACGCTGAAACGCCGCGTCATGAGGGCTCTCCGAGGCGCGCCCACAGCACGCCGGCCGCGCGGTCATCGAGAGGACGGTTCCCGGCGCCGAGAGGCGCAGGTCCCCGACGGACGAGAGGAAGGCGGAGAGCAACGTGTCGACCATGGCTGGAATGTATGCGATCGAGGCGCGGGACACCTCCGGCGAACGGGTCGCCGACCCCCGCTACGAGGGGGCCGGTGTCCCAACCGTCCCTACCTCCATTGAAGATTTTCGAGGAGGTAGGGCGCTATCCGGCCCCCTACCCAGCGACCGAGGTCGTCCTGGAAGACGTGACCGATCAAGGTGAACCTCTCCCACGGATTTTGGGAGGAAGTAGGTTGGGAAGGTAGGGACACCTCTTACGGGCTTGTGCGGCAGCAGGGTCGGGACGGTTGGGACACCCTGCTGCGCGGAACTTTCGGGTAGTAGGTTGGGACGGTAGGGACACTCCCGCCCCGTCCTCCTGGCGAGTCATCCCGCCCGGCCGCCGCCCAAGCCCGGTGCGCCCCCGTCGGTCACCCGGTGTGTGCCGCGCCCCGGTCGATACTGACCGCCTCGCCACCTTGCGGCCACCCGCCGACCTCCCGCAGCCGACGCCGCAGCGTCGCGCGCGGCAGCTTGAGGATCGCGCTCACCTCCTTGAGCGACCGTCCTTCGCGGAGCAGCGCCATCGCCGGTCGCACGTCCACGTCGACCTTCGGTCGGCCGCAGTGCTTCCCTGACGCCTGGGCGCGTCGAACGCCCGCGACCACCCGCTCACGGATGAGGTCGCGCTCGAGCTCCCCGATCGCCGAGATGATGGTGAACATCGCCTTCCCCATCGGCGTCGAGGTGTCGACCTGCTCGCGGAGACTCACGAAGTGGACGCCGAGCGCGCGGAACTCCTCCATCGCGGCGAGCAGGTGCCCCGTGTCTCGGGCGAAGCGGTCGAAGCGCCACACCGCCACGAGGTCGAGCCGGCCGGCGCGAGCGTCGGCCATGAGGCGATCGAGCGCGGGTCGGCGGTCCTTCGCGCCCGACACACCCTCATCGACGTAGTCCACAGCGTCCCAACCGCGCTGGGCGGCGACCTGGCGCAGCTCCTCCAGCTGCAGCCCAACGTCCTGGCCGTGCCCGAGCGTGGAGACGCGCGCGTACAGCGCGGCGCGTGGCGGCCGGCTCACGGTCCTACGCCCCCCACGCGAGGTCGAGGCCGCGCGCGAGGTCGTCCTCGGCGGTCTCGGCGTACATGGCCACCGTGTTCACGCGCGCATGCCCGAGGTGCCTCTGCACGACGTGCAGGCTTCCAGTGGCGCGGTACAGCATGCGTCCTGCCGTGTGCCGCGCGGCCATCAAGGGCCGATGCTCGAGCTGCGCCGCCCTGAGGGTGCGCGCCCAGACGCGCCACGCGCCGTTGCGCGTGATCGTCCTGCCGCCCCGACCGGGGAACAGCGGCGCCTCTCCGGCGGTCGACCACCCCGCGGTGGGAAGCCACGCCAGGTAGCTGCGCAGAGTCCGCGCGATGGCCCCGGGCATGACGACCGTGCGGACGTCCCCCCGCGGGCGTCGGACCTCAAGCGCCGCGCCCTCTCCGGACAGCACCACGTCCTGCACCCGCAGCGTCACCACCTCGCTTGCCCGCAAGCCGCCCGCGAGGGCCACACCCACCATGGCGTGGTCTCGTACGGCGATGCGCCGCCCACGCTTCAGGGCCTCGACAGCCCGCGCCTCGAGGTGGCGAAGCAACGCCTCGCTCTCCTCCTGACGGAGGTGGTCCAGCACCTCATCCTTCCTCTGCATCTCCATTCCTCCTCAACCTGGGGTGGGCGGTGCGGCGCGCAGGCCGCCGACGCGAATCACGGGACGCGCCGCGTGGGACGGGGCGGGACTGCTCGACGGCGACCCCACACGTCAACTGCTTGGGCGGCGTGTAGGGCGCACCGTCGGCGCGCGCTTCGTCATAGCGGTGCAGCAGCGCATCCAGCGCGCACACGAGCTCGGCCGCCATCGGGCGCCAACCGGCGAACCCGGCGGTGTCGAAGGCGGCGCAGAGTTCCGCGAGCTCGCCGCGCGCCGTGAGGATGGAGTTGCGGCCCCGCTTGCCGACGCCCTCGGCGACGTCCGAGACGACACGGTTCGCTGCCTTCAACCCGTTCGTGCGCAAGTACGCTCCGAACTCGGACGGCCAGCGCTGGCGCGACGCGAACGTGAGGAGCTGCTGCGCGAGGTGGTACGCCGGCTCCCGCTCGTGGTCGAACATCGGCGGTGCGGCGGGACGGCCGCGGACGAGCGCTGTCATCGGGCTCCCCGGTACGCGAGGGTGAAGAGCGTGACCGCAAGCCCCACCGCAAGGCCGTAGCCGAGGCGGACACGGTACTCCTGCGACGTGAGCGGCGGTGGACCCGTGGGCGCTTCCGGCGCGGGGAGGCCGGCCGCGATCACGCCCACGGTCTGGGCACTGACCGGGTGCGCGGCGGCGGCGTAGGCCCGCTCCCACCCGTCGCGGAGCACCGACGGGGGGCTCATCTCTACCGGGGCAGCCAGCGGGACGCCCGGGTCCCAACCGCGCAGCAGCCCGATGCGCGCGGAGTCCGAGGACCCGAACGCAGCGTCGCGCGAGAAGGAGCGCGTAGTCATGCGCGCCTCCGCCCCATGAGAAGCCAGGCACCCGCACCCACGATGATCCCCAGCGAGACGCCCAGCACGAGCGGCGGGCCTTCCCGCACCGCCACAGCGCGGGCCCGCGAGGCGGCAGAGGACACGTACTTCGCTGCCCCCGCCGCGATGGTGACCGCGCCGAGCGCGACGGTACGCAACCGCTCCTCTTCTTCCTGTCGCTTCCGCTCTGCAGCTTCGGCGAGCGCCTGCGCTGCGGCCTGCGCCTCATGGCGGGCGGTCTCGAGATGGTCGTCGAACGAGCCACCCGCTGGGGGCGTGCTCGCCTCGGGTTCCGGCGCGGTGGACGCCTCTACAGCTACTGCCGTGCTCATGCCGACCTCGCCGTCGCTGCGGACGTGGTGGCGGCGAAGGCCTGCTCGGCGCGCTGCTGGAGCGCGCGGCTACCCCCTCCCTCCGCGACGATGCGCGCGAGCGCCGGCTGCGCGAGGAGGACGGTCGTCAGGCCGCTCGGGTTCCCGAGGAAGCAGCGCGACTCGCACCACCGGCACTTGAGGTACGGGCGGCCCCGACGGTCGATGCGCACCATGGCGGCATCAGGCTCCAGGCACAGCGGGCAGCGCGCGACGTTCATGCGTCCACCTCCGGCCCCGCGGGCGCACGCGGAGGCGTCCACGCCCCGCGGACGACGCCCGACGCCCCGGACGTGCCATAGCGGTTCTTCTCGCTCGTCCAGGTGCCCTGCTCGACCCGCAGCACGACGTCCGCCTCGTGCGTGTAGGCGGTGGAGCCCTTGAAGTCGCCCGCCTTCGTCGCGTGGAGCACGCCGATGAGGAGCGGACACCCGGCGTCCGTCAGCCCCCGCAGGTCCTCAGGCTGGAGCGTGGACACGGTGATGCTGTCGACCACAATGGCGTGCCCCGCGCGCGCGGCGTCGAGGATGTCCTGCAGACCGGGCTTCACGAGGACGTGCACGTCCCGGCGGTGCGCCATCCCCGCGAGGGAGAGGCGGCGCGCCATGGGCGGCCCCGGGCTCTCCTCGAGGGAGGCGATGGTCACCGGCGCGCGCTGCGCCGCGATCGCGCACGCGAGCGTGGACTTGCCGCTCCCCGCCGGTCCCCAGCAGAGGAACATCGTCGGGGCGGACCACGCGAGGCCGGTCTCGGGGCATCGGTGGAGGTCCCACGAGCCGCGCACGATGTCCTCGGCCGTCCAGGCGCGCGCGGC
>JBDLRI010000070.1:0-5823 GCA_039800105.1 Pseudomonadota bacterium | reverse complement strand
TCCGAACGCCCTGTCCTATCGTCCCGCGACGGGGGGCGCCCGGGGGGTTGAGGGAGCGTGGGCCTGGGGCGGGGGGCGCCCACACGCGAGAACCCCCGCCACGGCGGGGCCGGGGCGGGGGTTCGCTTGGGAACGAGCGGTGGGTCAGCGACCGGGCACCCAGACCGGGGCATCACCCCACGTGCCATGCTTTCGCTGCGGAGAGGCATCGTTCGTGACTGTGCCGTACCCCTCGTCGAACTGGTACAGTGCCTTGGTGCCTGCCGTCGCCACAAGTGTCGTCGGCGGCGTGAAGGACGTCGTGTAGAGCACCCCGTCGGAGATGCGCATCGCGTCGACCAGCAGGTTGCCGCTGAGGCCCGTAGAAGCCGACGCGCACGTGCCGCTCGTGGAGGATGTCGACGTTCCGACCAGACTGCCCGCCACGAAGAGCTTCGAACCGGTCGACGTGTACGTCGCGGCCACGTGGACCCACTGGTTCGTCCGAACGCCGATGCCCGTCTCCGCGCGCGGCGTGGACACCGTGCCATGCACGAAGAACCCGTACAGGTCGGAGTAGTACGACATCGTGGCGTCGGCTGCACCGCAGCCCCAAGTGCGGAAGAAGTGACCGGAGTCGCCTGGGCTCGAGCCCGCGTACACCCACGCCTCCACCGTCCATCCCGTCGTCGCGTCGAACGTGAACGACGGCCACGTCACGCTGCCTGCCGAGACGGCGCACGACCCACGTCCCGGCACGGAGTCGTTGCAGTCCGACCCTCCGTCCGCAACGCCTACGAGACCATCCGCGTCGCCATCCATGCCACACACGCTCTGCACCGCCCCGTCCGGGTGCACGTTCGGATTGAACGCATCGCAGTCCCGACCGCCGTCGGCCAGTGCGGCATACCCGTCCCCGTCATCGTCGGCGGCGCAAAGCATGCCATCGTTCGCCGCGGCCCCGAGGAACACGTCGGGATCCATGTCGTCGCAGTCGAGCCCGCCGGCGGCGACCGCATTCTGGCCGTCGCCGTCCATGTCGAAGCACGCCTCGGCCGGGGTGACCGAGAGGGACAGCGGCCCCTGGAAGCTGCGGGGATCCATCCCGTGCGGGAGCGCGACCCGCGCGCTGCGCACGTTGAGGGACGTCCCCGCGTCCGCGAAGCTGACCGACACGACCGGGTAGCTGGCGCCGCAGCTGGGCCCGCCCGCGCAGATGCCGCCCGCGAAGGCCGGGTAGCCCATGCCGGAGGACGCGTCGGCGAACATGATGCCGACCGCGGCCGTCTGCATGCCCCAGTCCACGTCCACCTCCGCGCGCAGGCCGTAGCGAAGCGGCAGCGGGCTCATGAACTGGAACGTGTTGTCGTCCGCGTCGGCCACACCCACGCCCCCGCTGACGTACGTGCCCGGGTCGCCCAGCATGTTGAACGCGGCCCACTCGGCGGGATCGCCGGCCTGCGGGGTGTCGAACGTCGACATCGCGAGCGTCACCGGGAAGCCCACGGTGTCCGTCGCGATGAAGTCGTCGAAGGTGGTCCCGGCCGGGGTGGCGCCCGACGTGTTGAGCACCACGAACGCGTCCATGGGCAGGGAGTTCCCCACCGAGACCGTACGCGTGAGCAGCACCTGGGTGCCCATCGTCACCCGAACCTCCGCGGTGCACCCGGTGTCGGTCACGCCGTCACAGTTCGCGTCCGTGAGGTTGGAGCCGACGTTGGCCGAAACGTCGGAGCAGTCGGACCCGCCGTCCAGGGTGGACACGTACCCGTCGCCGTCCCAGTCCTCGCCGCAGGCACCCGACTCGTTCGTTCCGGGGTGGACCGACGTGCTGCCGTCGTCGCAGTCCGAACCGGGCTCGAACCCGCCGGAGGTGACGAGCTGGCGGCTGTCGCCGTAGCCGTCCCCGTCGGCATCGGAGGCGCACAACCAGGGCTCGTGCTCCGCGGCACCCGGGTAGGTCACGGACCCGTACACGTTCATGGCCTGCGTGCCCGTCGGGTCGGCGTACAGGGCCTCGTACATGGGCACGTCCACGCAGTCCGAGCCGCCGTCGAGCATGGATGCCCAGCCGTCCTCGTCCTCGTCCGCCGCGCACAGGTTCGGCTCCCACTCCGCGGCGCCGGGGTGCCAGTACGCGGCCGTGTCGTTGCAGTCCGTCCCGCCGAAGACCTGACCCACGTACCCGTCCCCGTCCTGATCCGCGCCGCAGGCTTCGTTGAGCATGTCCGGCAGCACGGTGTTGTCCGCGTCCTCGCAGTCGGATCCGCCCTGCTCGACGTCGACGGAGCCGTCATTGTCCGAGTCGCGGCCGCACACGCCGTTGAAGCGGTCGGGGTGCATGCGCGGATCGTTGTCGTTGCAGTCCGAGCCGCCCTGGGCCACCGCACCCCAACCGTCCCCGTCCATGTCATCGGCGCACAGCCCCGGATTGTTCTCCAGCGGGAGCCAGCCCGGACGGACGGCAGCGTTGTTCTCGGCGCAGTCCCCGGCGCACACCGAGAACCCGTCCCCGTCGGAGTCGAGATTCTCGCGCGTCGCCGGGTTGCAGTCGTTGTCGACCTCGCCGTCGCACGCCTCGCGGAGCAGCGGCGAACGGTCCGGGTCCTGGTCGTCGCAGTCCAGGCAGCTCGGGGAGCCGTCCTGGTCGACGTCGACGCCGTTGTTGTCGACAGTGCCGTCACAGTTGTCGTCGATGCCGTTGCACACCTCGGGCGTGGGCACGATCGCCGCGTCCGTGTCGTCACAGTCGTGTCCGCCGTCGGTGAACGCGCCGTAGCCGTCGCCGTCGCCGTCCTGCGCGCATACCGACGCGGGCTCGTTGGCCAGCGCGCCCGGGAACACGTCCATGTCCTCGTCGTCGCAATCCGTCCCCGCGTCGAACGAGAACGCGAGCAGCGTCACCACCATCGTGGTGCCCTGGTCCACGAACGTCCGGACCTGGCCCGGCATCACGCCGTAGCCGTCGCCGTCCACGTCCAGCGTGCACAGCGAGGGCTCCAGCGCGGCCTCGCCCGGGTGGATGGCGCGCGCGGTCTCCATGTCGATGACGAGATCGCCGACTTCCACGTCGCTCTGCGTGCCGAACGTGGTCACGACGCGCGCCGTGATGAACGCGTCGCCCTCCTCAGGAGAGTAGGGGGAGAGGTACTCGACACAGTCCGTTCCACCGTCCACGTCCCAGCCGTAGCCGTCCCCGTCGAAGTCGTGGGCGCACACGTCCGCGCCCTCGAGGGGCAGCGACCCCGTGTAGACCATCGGGTTCTCGTCATCGCAATCGCTGCCGACCGTGGGGAGCGGGCCGAAACCGGCAGCGCCGGGCCCGTTCCAGGTGCCGCGGGTGTTGTTCCTGCAGTCGATGGCCGCCTCCGCGGAGCTGACCGAACCGTAGTAGTACATCCGTGCGTCGGACAAGAACGGATCCTGCGGAGAGGCGTCGGCGTCGATCTCGCAGAAGCCTTCCATTTGACCCTCGGGGGCGCACGGTGCCTCCGCGAACTCTGTGCCGAGCGGCACAATCGCGGCAAGGCTGTCGCAGAACGCCTCGGCGTTCGGATCGTTGCGCAGCTCGATGCAGCGCCCGACCTCCTGGATCGTGCAGCTCGTCACCACGTCGTCGGGGCCCGTGTCGGTGCCGGTGCCCGTGCTCTCTCCGAAGCCGGTGAACGCGTAGATCGACAGGATCTGGCCGTCGCCGTCCTCGTCGTAGCCGCACAGGCGCGGGTCGAGCGAATCCTCGACGATCTGCGGGTTCATGTCCTGGCAGTCCAGTCCGCCCGCGGCCAGATCGACGGAGCCGTCCCCATCGTTGTCGTCGGCGTCGCTACCGTCGCAGTTGCTGTCGATGCCGTCGGAACCGTTCACGTCGAGTACGTCGGGTGCCACGGCTGCATCCGAATCGTCGCAGTCGGAGCCCACGAACGGCGCGACCCAGTAGCCCCCGGTGATCACGTAGTAGGCGTCCACCGCGACGGTGTCGTCGCCCCACCCGTCCTCGTCGAGATCGCGCGTGCACGCCGGAATGGCGGGCATCGCCGGATCGTCCGTCGACACGCTCTCGGCAGCGGCCGCGCCGGCGTAGACGGTTCCATCCGTGTCGTCGCAGTCGATGCCGCCGCTCAGGAGCGAGGCCTGCTCGTCCCCGTCGGCGTCGGTGCCGTCGATGCCGTCGCAGTTCTGGTCGCGCCCGTCCCCGACGATGTCGGTGGCGTAGGGGTTGATCGCACCGTTGTGGTCGTCGCAGTCAAGCCCGCCCTCGGCGACCGTGGCGAAGCCGTCCCGGTCGTAGTCCGTGGGGGCAGGGACGTCGTTGGCATCGATGCCGTCACAGTCGTCGTCCACGCCGTCCCGCAGGTCCGTCGCGGCCGGGTGGATGCGCGCGTCGGTGTCGTCGCAGTCCAGGCCGCCCGTGAGCGCGTCCGTCGCGTAGCCGTCGTGGTCGGCGTCGATGCCGTCCACGTTGTCACAGTCCTGGTCGATCCCGTCGATGGTGGTGTCGGTCGTCAGGCCCGGCGCGACGGTCGGGTCGGTGTCCCGGCAGTCGGTCCCGCCGGACCACGGCGCGGCCACGCCGTCGCCGTCCCCGTCGTATCCGTCCACGCCGTCGCAGTTCTGGTCGAAGGTGTCGCCGGCCAGGTCGGTCGCCATCGGGTTGATGGCCGCGTTGAGGTCGTTGCAGTCCGTCCCGCCGGCGAACAGCACCGAGTCGAAGCCGTCGCCGTCGAGATCGCGCACGACATCCTCGTCCGCGAGGCCGTCGCAGTCCTGGTCGCCCGCCGCGGCACCGTCCGTCATGCCGGGACGGACCGACGCGTCCGCGTCGTTGCAGTCGGTGCCGCCGGTGGTCACCGAGGCGTAGCCGTCGCCGTCCAGGTCGATGCCGTCGACGCCGTCGCAATTCTGGTCCGTCCCGTCGCCGCCCGGATCCGGCGTGACCGACGTCATCGAATCGGGGTGCACGTCCGCGGCCGGCACGTGGCCGGTCACGTCGTCGCTCGCGTCGTCGTCGCAGTCCGTGCCGCCGGACCACGACGCGGCGAAGCCGTCGCCGTCGCCATCGTAGCCGTCGAGGCCGTCGCAGTTCTGATCGCCGCCGTCCCCGACGAGGTCGGTCGCGGACGGGTTCAGCGCGGGGTTCGCGTCGTCGCAGTCATCCCCGCCGAACACGGCCGACACGAACCCGTCGCCGTCCGCGTCGCGCTCGGCGTCGTTCGCGTCCCCATCCGCGCAGTCCTGGTCGATGCCATCGACGGTCGTGTCCGGCACGCCTGGGTTGATGGTGCGGCCGGTGACCGGCGTGTCGTCGCAGTCACGCCCGCCGGAGGCGAAGGACGCGTACCCGTCCCCGTCGTCATCGATGCCGTCGATGCCGGAGCAGTCCTGGTCGATGCCGTCGACGGTGAGATCCGGCGTCACCACCACGCCGCCCGCGCCGTCCGGGAACGCGGGGTGCACGTCCGCCGCGCCGTCCTGGCCGGTCACGTCGTCGCTCGCATCGTCGTCGCAGTCGGTCCCGCCGGAAGCCGACGAGGCCACGGTGTCGCCGTCGGCGTCCACCCCGTCCGCGCCGTCGCAGTCCTGGTCGACGGAATCCCCTACCCGGTCCAGCGCGCCCCAGTGACGGAGGCTGTTCGCGTCGTCGCAGTCCCCGGCACCGGCAGCGTAGCCGTCGTCGTCCGCGTCGACGCCGTTCACGCCGTCGCAGTTCTCGTCGGCGCCCGTGGCGAGGGGGTCCGACGCGCCGGGGTTCACGAGCGGAGCGTGGTGGTCGTCGCAGTCGGTCCCGCCGGTCTCGCGCGACGCGTAGCCGTCCCGGTCCGCGTCGCGGCCGTCCATGCCGTCGCA
>JBDLRI010000069.1:0-6169 GCA_039800105.1 Pseudomonadota bacterium | reverse complement strand
GAAGTTAAGCTCCCTGGCGCCGATGGTACTGCACCCAAAAGGGTGTGGGAGAGTAGGTAACTGCCGGCCACCCCTACCACCCCCCGTTGAGCACATGCGCTCCGGGGGGTGGTTTCTTTTTGGCTCGACGGCCCGGCACTAGGCCGGCCGCGCCTCGAACGCCGAGATGAACGCGTCGACCTCCGCATCGAACGAGGCTTCCGCCCGCGCGAACAGCGGCCCCAGCAGGTGGCGCTTGGTGGTCGCGTGGGCGCCCCGCGCGAGCGCGGCGAGGGCCTGTGCGCGCGTGTGCGCCGCCTCCGGCACGCTGTCGGGCGCGTGTGCGCTCTCGGCCCACCCGGCGTCGACCGCGCCCGCCAGGGACCACGTGCGGCCGTGCAGGACCGCGGGCAGCAGCGTGGGGGTCGGCAGCGCCGCGCGCGCCATCTCCACGGCGAAGGCGGGTACCGGAAGGCCGACGGCGACCTCGACGAGTCCGATGCGCGACTCGCGCGTGGAGACGAGCCGCACGTCGGCCGCGAGCGCGAGGATCGCGCCCCCGCCGAGCGCGTGGCCGTCGATCGCCGCCACGACCGGCACGGGGCTCTGCCAGATGCGCATCACGGCGCGGCCGAAGCGCGCGAAGGTCCGCGTGCGCGCCGCGGGCTCCAGCGTCGGCAGCACCTTCAGGTCCAGGCCCCCCGAAAAGAAGCCCGGGCGCCCTGCGATCACCAGCGCCCGCGCGTTGCCCGCCTCCGCCGCGTCGAGCGCCGCCTCGAGGTCATCGAGCGTCTCGGGTCGGAAGGCGTTGGCCTTCCCGTCGTCGAGCGTGAGGGTCGCGACGTGGTCATCCCAGCGGACGGTGGTGGTGGGCATGGTTCGCCTCCTGCGGATGGTGCCCGCACGTATTATCCGCCCGTATGCCCATGCTGCTCGTCAAGGCCGATCGTGGCCGCTGGCACCGCGTGTCCGTCGACGCGCAGCAGCCCGCCGTGCTCGGTCGCGCCCCGGAATGCACCCTCGTGCTGCCCCATGCTTCGGTGTCGCGCCAGCACGCGCGCATCACGCCCACCCATTCCGGCTACATCCTGGAGGATGTCGAGAGCCAGAACGGCGTCCTCGTCAACGGGTGGAAGCTGTCCGGTCCGCACGTGCTGCGCTCGCGGGACACCGTGCAGGTCGGCCACTTCATGCTGGTGTTTCTCACGGACGGCCCCGAGGACGCCTACTACGCCGGCCGTTCGGTGGCGCACCTCCCGGCGTTCGGCGTCGTCGTCGCCGCGCCGACGTCCTCCGCCACCGAGGTGGTGAGCGTGGAGCGTCTCGCCGACATCGCCCGCGGCAACCGCACCCTCGACCACGGGCGCGTGCGCGATCTCGACGAGGATTCCACGTACTGGTACCCCGAAGGCCGCCCCCTCACGTTCGGTCGCTCCGGCATCGTGCAGGTCCGCGGGTGGTTCGCCGGCGGCATCGTCGCGCAGGTGGGGTGGGATGGGCGGCGTCACGTGCTCGAGCGCACGGGCTCGCTCGTCGCGGTGACGGTGAACGACGAGCCGGTGGAGAAGCGCCCGCTCCGGAGCGGTGACCGCTTCGGCGTGGCGGGAAGCACCTTCGTCTACGAGATCGACGAGGACGCCTGACGTCCTCTCCCGGGGGCGGGGGCTGAGGCCACCCCCGCAACGCCCCGGCCGGTTAGGCGGGCTGCGCCATGAAGAAGACCGGACGCATCCTGTACCTCGCCGACGATCCTTCCCTGGTGGCGCGCCAGCTCGCGGGCGAAGACCTCGCGCTGGCCAGCGCCCCTCTGCACTACGGCGTCAACACCGACCTGATGATCAGCGGGGCCGCGTGCACGCTCGGCTACACCGGCGCGGTCCTCGGCCCGTGGTTCCTCGAGAACTTCAAGGAGGTCGTCGCCAAGGGCTCCGTGCTCGGCGGCGGGTTCCAGGTCATCGTCGGCGGCGACGCCTACGGCTCCGGAAGCAGCCGCGAGGTGGCCGTGGTGGCGCACCAGGGCGCGGGCATCGAGCTCGTCGTCGCGCGGAGCTTCCAGCGCATCTTCCAGGAGAACATGGTCTACGGCGGGATGCCGTTCACCACCGACTTCGGGGTGCTCGCGCGGCTGGAAGCGGGCGAGGACGTCGACGTGGACGCCTTCGCGCAGGAGCTTCCCCCGTTCTTCCGCGCCGTGTCGGCCCACGGCGGACTGCTCCCGTACGGGACACGGCTCCTCGCGGGGGACGTGACGCCCACGTACGCCGTGGACCGCGTCGCGCGCCCGCTCAACATGGTGGAGAAGATCATCGCGCGGCAGGCCTGGACCGGGCGGCCAGGGGCGTTCGGGCTGGCCGATGTCGCGCCCGGCGACCAGGTGCTGTGTGCGGCCGGCTTCCGCGGCGTGCACGAGTACACCGCCGGCATGGTCATGAGCCTCTACGCGGAGGCCTTCGGCGACGCGCCCCTGCACGCGCCGGAATTGGTCGCCGCCTTCGAGGACCACTTCGTGCTCATCGACGAGCCGACGGTGCCGGAAGGGGTGAAGCGCGCGCGGCTCGCGCCCGCGCGGCAGCTCACCGCGGAGATGGTGGCCGCCTGCGAGGCCCGCGGAATCCGTCTTCACGGGCCCGGGCGGCCGTTCAAGCCCGGCGTGTGCCACCGCATCGTGGTGGAGGACTACGCGCTCCCCGGCACCATCGTGGTGCTGACCGACAGCCACACCCCCACCGCCGGCGTGCTCAACGCCTTCGCCTTCGGCGTCGGTTCGACCGCGATGGCGTTCGCGCTGCGCACCGGGATGATCCCCGTCACGGTTCCGAAGGTCGTGCGCGTGGAGCTGACCGGCGCGCCCGTGGGAGGCCTGTCGCCCAAGGACGTCATCCTCCACCTCATCGGGGACCCGTATTTCCGGGAGGAGCACTGGCGCACCACGCCGACCGACACCTGCGTGGTCGAATTCGCCGGTGACGCGCTGGAGTACTGGAACGTCGACGAGCTGTCGGTCCTCACCAACATGACGGTCGAAGGCGGGCTCATGACTGGCGTGGTCGCCCCGTGCGGGCCCATCGTGCGGTTCCTGCAGGAGCGGCGCGGGATTGACGTGCGCGAGCAGCTCGTCCACGCCGACCCGGACGCAAGCTACGAGCGGGTGCTCCGGATCGCCCTCTCCGACGTGCCGCTCACCGTGGCCACGCCGGGGGATTCCCGCAACCGTCGGTCGCTGGAGGACGTGGCCGGCACGGCCATCCACAACGTCGTGATCGCCAGCTGCACGGGGGGCTCGCTCGCGGACCTGCGCGCCGCCGCGGACGTGCTGCGCGGGCGCACGCTCGCGCCCGGCGTCCGGGTCACCGTGACGCCCAGCAGCGCGGCGGTCGCCGAGGCCGCCGAGGCCGAGGGCCTGTTGACGCTGTTCCGCGCGCTCGGTGCCGTCGTGTCGCCGCCGGGCTGCGGAAGCTGCATCGGAAACGGGCCGGGCATCCCGCTCCCGGGCGAGGTCACCGCCAGCACCACGAACCGCAACTTCGACCGGCGCATGGGCAGCGCGGGCGACGTCTACCTCGTCAGTCCCGCGGTGGCGGCCGCGAGCGCGGTCGCCGGTCGCCTGCTCGACCCGCGGAGTCTCTGAGCGATTCGTTTCATGGGGCGGAGGGGCGCTCCGCCCCCTCCGCAACGCCTCCCCCGGAGAACGACATGTCCACCCTCCGCGCGCTCGCTGACAACCTTTGGGAGATCCACCACGCCGAATTCGTCGTGGGTGGACTCCGCATCGGCACCCGCACGACGGTCCTGCGGCTGGACGACGGCTCCGTGCTCCTGCACGCGCCGGGGCCGCTCGACGCCGCGCACGTCGCGTCGATCCGGGCGATCGGGCCGGTGGGGTACCTGCTCGCGCCCAACCTCGAGCACCACCTGTTCCTCCCGGCCGCAAAAGACGCCTTTCCCGACGCGGCGGTCATCGGCGTGGCGGGCCTGGCCGCGCGGCATCCGACGCTCCGCGTCGACCACGTGCTCGACGGAGGCCTGCCGCCCGCGCTCGCGGGACAGCTCGCGGTGCGCCGCCTCGACGGGGCGCCGAAGCTCGATGAGCACGTGCTGTACCACGCCGCGAGCCGCACGCTGATCGGCGCCGACCTGGTGTTCAACCTGCACGGCATGACGGGCGTCACGCGCTTCGCCATGTGGATCAACGGCGCGAACGATCGGATGTGCGTCACGCGCCTGGCGCGATCGGCGTTCCTGTCCGACGCGCGCGCGGCGGCCGCCAGCGTGCGCGCCATGGCCGACGCCTGGGACATCGGCCGGGTGATCGTGGCGCACGGCGACGTGTTCGAGGGCGACGGCAATGCCGCGCTGCGGGAGGCCTGGGCCTTCGCGGGGTGACGGTAGGCAGGGCCGCGCACCGGCGTGGTTCGCGCGCAGCGGGCCGCGATCGGCAGAAGTGAATAGTCATGGGCGTGGTTGGATTCCTCGTGCTCATGTTCGCGGTCTTCGGCGGATGCGCGTGTTCCGGCGAGTCGCAGCGGCCGAAGGATGGTCCGCGCGAGTCGGATGACGGTGGCGATTCAGCAAGCGACACCGGCCTGCCGACCGCACCAACCGACTCGGGCGTCTCGACGGATACGGGTGCCCCGGGACAGGGCGAGGTCCCCGTCGGTGCGGCGTGGTGCGCTGCGGGCGGTGTGGTATCGGGCGGCGGCTACGCCGGAACGTTCTGCCTCGCGCCGGTGGATCTTGCCAGCGGCGGTGTGGCGCAGGGCGGCGGGTATTCCTGGACGCCCGGACCCGTGGTCATCCTGCACCCGTGACGGCGCGCGCCTTTCGTTGTCTTCTTCCCTT
Source organism: Pseudomonadota bacterium (assembly GCA_039800105.1). Lineage (GTDB taxonomy): Bacteria > Myxococcota_A > UBA796 > UBA796 > SXON01 > CAMAXZ01. Next base: position 1,351 of record JBDLRI010000069.1, on the reverse strand, counting down.
CGCTGCGACGGTGAACCCCCATGCGCACCCTGCTCTCGCTCGTCCTGCTCGGCCTTGCATCGCCTGCCTTGGCCGTTCCTGCGCGGTTTTCGCAACATGGCACGATCCGTGGCCCGGACGGGGCCGGGCTCCAAGGCACGCATCGCCTGGTGTTCCGCCTCCACGGTGAGGCCCACGGTGGCGCGCCCGTCTGGGAGGAGGAACACGCCACCTCCTTCGACGACGGCGTGTACGCGGTCACGCTCGGTACGGACGTCCCGGTCGACGACGCCTTGCTGCTCGCGTACCCGTTGTGGCTGGAGTTGGAGATTGACGGGACCGTCCTGTCCCCGCGTCAGCCTCTCTCCTCGACGCCGTACGCGAGCGTCGCCGGCGTGGCGGAGCGCGTGCAGGGCGGAACGGTGGACGCGTCGCGGGTGCGGGTCGGTGGCCGCGAGGTGATCGGACCCGACGGTGCGTGGGTGGGCCCCGTGCCGCCGGTAAGCTGGGCCTCGCTTGGGGGTGTTCCCGCCGACCTCGCCGATGGGGACGCCGATACGTTGTCGGGACTGTCGTGCGCGGATGGAGAGGCATTGGTCTACAATGATGCGTCGGACGGTTGGTGGTGCGGGATCGTCGGCTGGGGCAGCTTGAGCCCATCTGAGGTTCGGCAAATCATGGTTGCCGAAGCGGTCGATCTGGCCTTGGGCACGACGATCGGCGGGCGCACTCCCCGTTTCGTCGGCGATCCCGACCCGGACACGCTGGCGGAGCTGTCGTGTTCGGACGGTTCGGTGGCGAAGTGGGATGCTGTGGCGGGTGCGTGGGCGTGTGCCGTCGACGCCGGGCTGGACGCGGCGGCCGTGGGCGCGCTGGTGGATGGGCGTGGCTACGCGAGTGCGACGTCGTTGGGTGCGCTCTCGACGGACCTCGCGGTGCTGGGGACGAGCGTGTCGGCCTTGGCCTCGGAGGTGTCAGACGGGCGCGTGACGCTGGATGGGCTTGCGCTGACGTGCGACGGGCTGACGGGTGCGGTGGCGGACCTGGACGGACGCATCGAGGTACTCGAGACGGGCGCGCTGGAGAGTACGGCGGATCTCGCGGCGATGCTTGTGCGCGTGGGCGTTCTGGAGACGGGCGCGAGCAGCACGGCGGGCACGGTGGCGTCGCATGGGATGCGCCTCACCGCGCTGGAGGGGGTAACCGACTCGGACACGCTGGCGGAGCTGTCGTGTTCGGACGGTTCGGTGGCGAAGTGGGATACTGTGGCGGGTTCGTGGGCGTGTGCCGTCGACGCCGGGCTGGACGCGGCGGCCGTGGGCGCGCTGGTGGATGGGCGTGGCTACGCGAGTGCGACGTCGTTGGGTGCGCT
>JBDLRI010000068.1:0-11137 GCA_039800105.1 Pseudomonadota bacterium | reverse complement strand
AGCAGATCGACCGGATCGGGCCAGCGCCGGAGCGCCGCCTCCCGCTCGGCGGGGTCGACCACGCCGGGCATGTCGTGGGTGTCGGGCCGCTCCACCGCGAGCTGCAGGTGCAGGTGCGGCGGCCACCCGCCGTTCTCCTCGGGCGTTCCCAGGCGCGCGAGCACCTCGCCCCGTCGCACCACGTCGCCGGGTCGCCAGCGCCGGGCGTCCGCGTGGGCCAGGTGCCCCCACAGCACCCAGCGCACGCCCTCCGGCAGCGCGTGCCGGGTCACCACGACGCCGCCGTAGTCGCCGGACGCCGGGTTCACGCCCGCGTGCTCCACCACCCCGTCCGCGAAGGCGTGCACGGGTGTCCCGGCCGGGGCCCCGAGGTCCAGCCCGACGTGCAGCGTGCGCACGCCCCCGAAGATCGCCTGCGGGTAGCCCCCGCGGCGATCCTCGTCGTAGCGGCCGATCCACCACGGTCCGACGTCCGCGCGCGGTCCGGACGACAGGTCCAGCACGGGCACATCCGCCGGGAGGTCGACGACGACGGGATCCTGGGGGGGGGCGGGGGCGTGACCCCCTCCCCGCAACGCCCCTCCCCGGTCCTCGTCGTCGCGTGGTGCCATCGGCCCGACCTATCCGGCAACGCGTCGCCGCAGCGCCGGATACCGTGCGGCCGTGCGGCAGGGTCGGCACATCCTCGTGACGGGCGGCGCCGGATTCATCGGCACGCATCTCTGCGCGGCACTGGCTGCGCACGGCGACCGCGTGCGCGTACTCGACGATCTCTCCGGCGGCGATGCCGAGGTGCTGCGCGCGGTCTGTCCCGCCGCGGCGCTCGTGGTGGCGGACCTGTGCGCGCTCGATGCCGCCGTGCTCGACGGCATCGACGGCGTGGTGCACCTTGCGGGGCGCTCCGGCGTGCGCGCGAGTCTCTCCGACCCAGGCGGCTACCATCGCGTGAACGTGGACGGCACCGCGCGGCTGCTCGCCGCGGCGCCCGCCGGGATGCCGATCGTGCTGGCGTCGTCGTCGTCGGTGTACGGCGCCCGCGCCGACGGGGCCGCCTTCGCCGAGGCCGACGCGCTCGCGCCGCCCGCCAGCCCCTACGCCGCCAGCAAGCGCGCGATGGAAACGCTGGCGGGGGGCGCCGCGGCGGACGTGCGCATCGCCCGGCTGTTCACGGTGGTGGGCGCGCGGCAGCGGCCGAACATGGCGCTCGCCCGGTTCGTGGCCGCCCTCCGCGCCGGCCGCCCGGCGCCGGTCTACGGCGACCCCGACGCCACGCGCGACTACCTTCACGTCGCCGACGCGGTCGACGGGTTGCTGGCCCTGCTGGACGCCCCCTGGCCCGGGGGCGTTGCGGGGGGCGGGCGCAGCCCCCCGCCCCAGGAGGAGGCCGAACGGTGCGCGCCGGTCGTGAACCTGGCCGGCGGCCGGGCGATCCCGCTCCGGGAGCTCGTGGAGGTCGTGTCGGACGTGCTCGGCGTGCCCTCCGCGATGCTCCGCCTGCCGTCGCAGCCGGGCGACGTGCCGGCCACCCGGGCGGACCTGCGCCGGGCGGCGGCGTGGCTCGGCTGGCACCCTCGTCGCGCGCTCCGGGACGCGGTGGTGGACTACGTGCTCGCCTCCGCGGGAACGTGCTAGCCTTTCCGGCATGAAGCCCGGAAGCCTCGTCCCCGTCTCGCTCGTGGCCCTGCTCGTCCTTGCCGGCTGCGGCGGCGAGGACCCCGCCGTGCGCAAGAGCGCCCCTCCCGCCGAGGACGTGCCGGCGCCGGGCGGCGACACCGCCGCGTCCACCGCCACGGCCACCGACTCCGACGTGGACGCCGACGTGGCCGGGCCGGTCGGGGCCTGCGGCCATCCGTGGGTGGCGGCGTTCCGGGCCGCCCGTCGCCCGGCCCCGCCGGCCGCCGCCGCGCGCGGTCCACACACCTTCGACCCCACGGCCCCGGGGGGCATCCGCTACGCCGAGCCGCTGCCCCGCGGGACGTTCCTGCGGCGCTCCCAGCTGGGCGACATCACGCTCCCCGACTACGCCGACGACATGCCGCTGTTCCCGCGCGCCGAGGCGTGGCGCGGGACCCGGTGCTTCGAGACCCCGGACGGGGCCGCCTGGCTCACGGAGGCCGAGGCGTTCGCGCTCTACCAGGACGTGGCGGAGCGGACGACGGGCCAACCGCTGCACACGACGCCGGGGGCGCGCGCCGTGGTCGGCATCCGCGGCGCGTTTCCCGGCACCTTCGCGTGGAATGGCAACACGCCCAACGTGTTCGACGACACGCTGGTGCTCCTGACCGTCGACGCGGACGGCACCCGGCACGTGCGCGAGTTCCCCGTCAACACCGACACGGGCGCCTACGACTTCGGTACGAACGGCTCCAGCTCGCTCAAGGCCAACCGCCGCTACCACCACGAGGGCGGCTGGCACCGTGGCAGCTACGAGGCCCTCACCATCGCGGAGTCCGGCTACCGCACGGTGGACGACACCAACCACAACGGCCACGTCGATTCCGACCGCAACGGCTGGCTGCCGCCCGACGCGGGGGATGACCACGAGCGCGTCGGTGGCGGTCACAACATCCACGTCGCCTCGGTGGACGGGCCGCTCGAGACGGCGATCGTGCGGCGCTGGTCCGCGGGGTGCCAGACCATCCCCGGCATGGCGAACTGGATGGCGTTCATCGAGCGTGCCTGGCCGGGCAACGGCAACGACGTGGACTACTTCCTCGTGGATGCCCGCGACATCGACCCCGAGGTCTTCGGCGGGGCCTGCACGCCCGATGGCACGCGGGAGTGCCCCTACCGGATCCCGGGCCTTCCGTACACCGACCGGCGCTCGACCGCCGCGGCACCGAGCGACGTGTTCCCCGTGTACAACTGCTCCGATGCCGACGAGGGCGGGCCCGAGAACGCCTACCTGCTGATCGTCGACGACTACGGCACGCTCGAGATCTCGGTGGAGGACACCGACGCGGACGTCGACGTGCACCTGCTCGACGCCGCGGACCCGGACGCCTGCGTCGACCGCGACGACACGGACCTCGTGCGCGACGTCCAGCCCGGTCGCTACTGGATCGTGGCCGACACCTACGTCGCGGGTGGGACGCCGCTCGCCGGGGAGTACACGCTTCACGTGCGGTGGCAGTAGCGCATGGATGTGCTGTTCCTCGCGCCGGCCTACCCGCCGGAGATGCCGCAGTTCGTGCGGGGTCTCTCGGAGGTGGGCGCGCGCGTGCTCGGCGTGGGGGACACGCCGCCCGGAGCCCTGTCGTCGCGGCTGCGGGGGCACCTGGCCGACTACCTGCACGTGCCGTCGCTGCTGGACTCCGAGGACGTTCACCGACGCGTCGTCGCCTGGCTCGGCCGGCGTCGCCCGGCCCGCGTGGAGGGGATCTGGGAGCCGGTCACGCTGCTGGCCGCGCAGCTCCGCGAGACGCTCGGCGTGGCCGGCATGTCCGTCGACACGGTCGAGGGGTTCCGCGACAAGCCGACGATGCGGGCGCGCGTCCAGGCGGCGGGGTTGGCCGTGCCGCGCTCGGCGCGCGTGCGCACCGCCGTGGAGGCACGGGCGGCCGCGGAATCGCTCGGCTACCCCCTCGTCCTCAAGCCGGTGGCGGGCGCGGGCAGCGCGGACACCTGGCGGGTCGGCGACGCCCGCGCGCTCGAGGAGGTCCTGCGCGCCACCCGCCACGTCCCCGAGGCCAGCCTCGAGACCTTCGTCACCGGCGAGGAGCTGACCTACGAGACGCTCTGCGTCGACGGCGTCCCGGTCTACGAGAGCGTCTGCCGCTACGAGCCGAGCGCCCTCACCGCCCGGAAGAACGAGTGGATCAGCCCGCTCATCCAGAGCTACCGCAGCGTGGACGACCCCGCGGTGCGCGCCGGCGTGGCGCTCGGTCGCGCCGTGATCCGCGCGCTCGGCATGGGGACCGGCTTCACGCACATGGAGTGGTTCCGCCGCCCCGACGGCACCGCCATCTTCGGGGAGATCGCCTGCCGCCCGCCCGGGGCGAACATGGTCGACCTGATGAACTACTCCGACGACGGGGACCTGTACCGCGAATGGGCGCGCACGGTGGTCCACGGGCGCTTCGCGGGCGTGCGCGCGCGGCCTTGGAGCGCGTGCATCGTCTTCAAGCGCGCGCAGGGCCATGGCCGCATCGCACGCATCGAGGGCCTGGAGGGCTTCCGCGCCCGTCACCGGCCCTGGATCGCCCGCGAGGACTTCCTGCCCGTCGGTGCGTCCCGACGCGACTGGCGCCAGACCTTCCTGAGCGACGGAAACATCGTCGTGCGGCACCCCGACATGGAGACGGCGCTGGCGCTCGGCCGCGCCGCCGCCCGCGAGATCCGCCTGGTGGCGGCGCCGTGACTCCCGTGGCTCCTGGGGCGGAGGGGGGCATCCCCCACCGCAACGCCTCCCCCGTGGTGGTGCTCGTGGGCGTGCAGCTCGCGGAGAACCTCGGCGCCGTGGCGCGCGTCATGGGCAACTTCGGGCTCCCGGAGCTCCGGCTCGTCGCGCCGCAGGCCGACCCCGCCGACCCGCGCGCCGTCGCCATGGCGACGCACGCGGCGACGGTGCTCACGGAGGCACGGCGCTTCGACGCGCTCGCCGACGCGCTGGCGGACCGCACTCACGCGTGGGGCACCGCCGCGCTGCCGCGCCAACGTGCGGCCCGCGCCCTCGCGCCGCGGACCCTCGCGGGGACGCTGCATCACGTTCCCGGTCGGCACGCGCTGGTGTTCGGGCCGGAGCGCACGGGCCTCACGGACGCTGATCTGGTGGGCCTCGACGGCGTGGTCCGCATCCCCACCGCGCCGGCGGTGCGCGCGCTGAATCTCGCGCAGGCCGTCGCCGTGCTCGCCTGGGAATGGCACGCCGCGCACGCGGACGGGGTTCCGACGGTCGACGCCGCGCCCGCGCCTGCCCCGCGCGCCGCGTTCGAGGCTTGGTTCGCGCGCTGGTCGGAGGCGCTGGTCGCGGCGGGCTGGCTCACCGACGACGTGCTGCGGGTGCGTGCCCTCGACGGCATGCGGGCGGCGTTCCGCCGCGCCGGGTTCACCGAGGACGAGCTCTCCACCCTGCATGGCGCGGTGCGGGTGCTCGCGCGGAGGCCGACGTGACGGGCGCGCCGGACCCCCACGCCCCGCCCCCGGAGGCACCAGCGATCCGGGTGCGTGCGGACGACGAGGCGCCGCCACCGCCCGTGACGCTGGGCCGGCGCCTGTCCGGATGGGCGGGGGACCTCGGCTGGACGGCGCTCCTCTTCGCCGCGATCTGGGTGGGCGCGGGCTGGTTGCGCGCCCCGGCGCTGCAGACGGCCCCCGCGCTGGATCTCCCCACCCTCGACGGGGGGCGCGTGCGGCTGGAATCGCTGCGCGGACGCACCGTCATCGTGAACTTCTGGGCCACGTGGTGCGGACCGTGCCGCGTGGAGATGCCGACGCTCGTGTCGTTCGCGGCCGATCATCCCGACGTGCCGGTGGTGCTCGTGGCCGTCGACGGAACCCCCGACGCGCTCCGTGGCTTCGCGCGCGCCCACGACGTCCCGGAGTCGCTCATCGCGCGGGCCGACGCGGCCACCCGCGCGGCGTGGGGCGTGGGGACCCTGCCGACGACCGTCGTCGTGGGACCGGACGGCACGCTCCGCGGCGCGCATGGAGGCATCGTGCTGGCGCCGCAGCTCTGGTGGTGGACGCGCTGAGCGTCCCGGGGCTCAGGCCTCGCCGGTCAGCACGGCGTGCACGGGTGCGGCGGGTACCTCGGGGCGTCGACCTCGGTACCACAGGCGCCCGGGCTTGCGCACCGGATCGCGTCGCGGGCCGGGCACGTCCCGCGGGTCGAGGGGCAGCCGGGGCCATCGCCCGCGTGCCAGGACGCCGATCGTGCGGTGCTCATCCAGCATCCAGCGGCCGAGGAATCCGACGGGTTGCGGCCGGGTTTTCATCGGTCGCGTGTAATCGCGGCGAGTACGGCCTCGTCCAGTGACGTGCCGATTTTTCGTTTCGGAAGGGGGCGCGGGAGGGCATCGTCGCCGGGACGGGCCGGGTCCGTTACCCCCTCCGCGGTGGCTGCACGTCGTCCCCGGTCCCCGCGTCCTGGCGAGCGTCGCGCCGCGTCGCCGCGCTCGCGCCCCGACCGCGCCCTCGAGGCGCGCATCGACGCGGTCGTCGCCAGCACGGGCCTGCCCCGGGACGCCGCGCGTCGCGTGGTCCGCGGCGAGGCCACCGCGAACGATCTCCTCGCGCGCATGGCTCGGGAGGACCACGCCCGCCTGCTGGAGCGCCACCACGGGCTGCCGCACGCCCTCGCGATGCAGGTCGCGATGGGCCACGCGGACCTGGCGCGGATCCTGGAGCGACGACGCTGCGACGCGCGCCTGGCGCGGGACCGCGACTGGACGGGACTGGTCGCCGGAACGCACCGGTTCGTGGTCCGCTACGGTCACGTGGCGGGCCTGGTGCGCGTCGAGCGGGTGGGTACCTACGAGGTCGTGCTGCGCGCCACGGACGGAGAGCCCGAGGAGGTCCACAAGACCGCCCTGGTCTACGCCTGCGACCCCGACGACCAGCGTCGCGTGCGCAACGCCGTGGCCTGGGACCCGGCCCGCCGTGCGGCGGCGGCGCCGGCGCTGCGTCCCCAGGATCGCTGGGGGGTTCCCGATCGGCGGCTGGCCGCGCTCGCCGAGGCGGAGACCCCGGTCCGGGTGGCGCTCGCGGAGGGGGAGGTCCTCACCGGCGTCCTCACCCGCGCCGGCCGCTACGAGGTGGAGCTCCTGCTGCGCGGGGGCGCGCGGGTCGCCATCTTCCGCCACGCGATGGTGGGGCTGCACGAAGCGGCCACGTCCCCGCCCGGTTAGCGGCGCGGAGGTCTCGGGGGCACCATGGGTTTCCTGAAGGGCGCGCTGTCGGTGCGCCGTTACCGCGTGGACGGCGAGCTGCCCGCCGACTGGCGCGAGCGCTACCGCGAGTCGCTCGAGGCGAACGCGTTCCGCGAGGCGCCGTCGGCCACCTCCAAGGAGGAGCGCATGGGATGGGTCCAGGCGCACAACCTCCTGGACACGGGCTTCGGGAACACCCAGCAGTGGCTCTACAACCACTACGTGCTGCTCGCGCTGCGCATCGACAAGAAGACCCTCCCCGCCAAGCTCTTCCGCGCCCACCTCGACAAGCGCGTGCGCGCCTGGTGCGAGGAGCACCAGCGCGAGCGGTGCCCGTCGCCGGTGAAGACCGAGCTGAAGGAGGCGCTCGAGCTCGAGATGCTGCGGCAGACCCTCCCGCGCGTGGCGGTGCACGAGGTCTGCTGGAACGTGAACGACGGGTGGGTCGCGTTCCACAACGCCAGCGACCTCGTGAACGATCACTTCCGGAAGCTCTTCATGCGCACCTTCGAGATGACGCCCATGCTGTTCGATCCGCTCGACTTCGTGGCGGACCGGCCGGAGCTGGCCGAGGCGCTCGTGTCCACCGGCGCGAGCGACCTGCGCAGCGAGGTGGCGTCGTGACCGAGGAGATGGCGGGCGCGCCGCCGCACGTGGCGTCGGAGTTCTACCTGTGGCTGTGGTTCCGGAGCGACCAGGGCGACGGCGAGCTGGTCATGGACGACGAGGCCGGCGACGTCACGTTCTGGGTGGAGGACCGCATCGCGTTCCGACCCGCGGGGGACGCGCGCGCCACGGCCGTGCTGACCGGCGACAACCCCGGGACCAGCCTCGAAGCGCGGGCCGCGCTGGCGGGCGGGAAGATGCTCCGCGACCTCAAGCTCGCGCTGCGACGCGGGGAGCGGGAATACGAGGTCGTGCTCCGCGGCCCGGGCATCGAGATCACCGCCGCCAAGCTGCCCGGGCTGCTCAAGGGCGGCGATCCGGCCGAGATCCTCTACGAGCGCGCGTACCATTACGAGGATCTGCACTACGTGCTCGGGTGCCTCTTCCGCGCCTTCGCCGCGGAGCGCACCGGTCCGGCGTGGCAGGAGACCACGCTTCCCGCCATGCGCGCGTGGGTCTCCAATGCCGTCGGGCGAGGCCCGGACGCGTCGGACGACTCGTTCTGAGCGCACGAGCGGGCGGACGCTTGCGCCGGGGACGCGGGGTCGTGTAGCGTGGGGGGGCTCCGGGTGTCCCCATGGCTGCTCCGTTTCCCTTGCTCCTGCTCCTGACCGCGTGTCCGTCCTCGGTTTCCACCGTCGAGGAACCGAACGAAACGGCCACGCGCACCGACACGGCCACGCGCACCGACACGGCCACGCACACCGACACGGCCACGCACACGGCGACGCAGTCGGGTTCCGGCACCGAGACGGCCACGACGACCGCGTCGGGCACGGGCAGCACCACGGACACGGCGACCGACACCGCGACCCAGACGGGCACGTCCAGCGGCTCGGGCACCGACACGGCGACGGAGACGGGAACCGGTTCGGCCACCGGCACGGGCGGCACGGACACCACGACCGGGACGGGAACCGGAACCGGCGTGACCCCCGGCCTGCCGCTCACGGACGACGACTCCATCCACGAGGCGTTCATGTCCTCCTGGGCGCCCGCCCAGATCGACGCGCTCGTGCGCGGGATGGCGCAGGACCCCACGCGGGTCTGCCCCGTCGTGTCGGGGACGACCGCGGCACAGCACCTCGAAGGAGGATGCGTGGACGACAGCGGCAACGCCTGGTCCGGGTCTGCGGACGTGGAGGTCGACGCGACCGGCGAGGGAAGCGTGGTGCTCGACGGGTTCGGCTACGACTCCGCCGTGGGCTCGATGACGCTCAACGGCACCTACGCGCTGCGCGCGGGCGGGACGATCGCCGCGCAGGCCGCGGGAGAGGGACTGACGGCCGAGGTCGCGTTCGTCGCGGAGCCGCCCCGCCACTTCCGGTTCGACTCCTTCGAGCTGCCCGCCTCCGCCGAGACGTTGGACGGGACCTGGACGGTGCAGGCAAGCGGGTACGTCGAGACCGCCTACGGGTCCGGCGCGATGGCGATGACGGGCGTCGTGACCTGGGATTCGACCGCGTGCTCCGGTGCGCCGTCGGCGGGTGACTGGACGCTCGTCGGGGACCGCGTGGTGACGCTCGAGACGACGTCGTGCGCGCAGGGCTGGTGCCCGACCTGGCGCGACGAGGACGGCAACACCGGGGAGACCTGCCCGCCGTACCAGCCGGCGGACTGCGCGGTGTCCGTGACCAACGCCACGGGCTTCACGCTCCTGACGCTCTCGCTTCCGCCCACCGGCACCGACGGCATCAACCTGCTCGACTTCGGGCGGCTTTCGGCGGGCGCCGACTGGCAGGCCATGGTGCCCGCCGGGGCCACCTACGACGTGGTGGCGCAGGATGACGACGGCGACGACTACCTCCGGGTGGGCGCGTTCACCTGCGTGGACGGCGAGTTCCACGGCGTGGTCCTCGGAGCGGCGGACCTGGACCCGCCGTTGTCCCTCCGCCCGACCTGCGACGTGACCGTCACCAACGCCACCGGCTACGACCTTCTGGAGGTCACGCTGCGCGACGCTGGCACCGGGGCGACCGAACCGGTGGGCCTGGCTGCCGGACTCCGCGACGGGGCGGAGGCCATGACGGTCGTCGCGGCGAGCAAGGGCGAGGGGTACTGGGTCGACGCGGTCGACGGGGACGGCGACGCCTACCACGCCTGGGTGGGCGCGTGCCGGGACGGGCTGGACCTCGCGGTCACGGTCACCCCGGCCGCGATGGAGCCCATCGTGGACGCGCGGGACTGCGCGCTCACGGTCGTCGGGCCCGCCGGAGTCACGCTGTATGGCGATTACCACCCGGGACCGCTGCCCACCTCCGTGCCGTCCTCGAAGGCCGGATTCCCCGTGCTTCCCTTGACCTTCGTGGACTCCGAGTACGACACCTACACCCTCCCGGCGCCGCGCTGCCGGGACGGCGAGCCGGTGACGGTCACCGTGACGTTCGACGACCTGGACGTGCCGCTCTCGGAGCGCCCGCCCTGCAGCTACACGATCACGAACGTGTCGGGGTTCGCGTTCACCGACCTTTATGCGACCACGGCGTCGTCCTCGGAGTTGGGTGGGAACCTGCTGCCCACCCCACTGGCCTACGAAGCGGCGATCGAGGTGGAGGTCGCGCCCGTGAAGGGCACGTCCTACCTGTTCGGGGCGTACGACACCGACGTGGACTGGTATTTCGCGGATGACACCTACGCGCCGCCGTACGACGGGTATCTCCCGTTCACCTGCGTGGCCGGTGGGACGTCGCACGCGCTCGCCCTGGGTGCGTCGCGCATGCAGGCGCGCGACGAGCCGCCTCCGGACTGCCAGGTACAGATTACGAACAACACGGGCGAGGGTCTGACCGGGCTGTATGTGGACGATGAGAACGCGCCCGTGGACAGCTCTTACTGGCCATACTCGTCGGTGCTATCCGCGGGGCAGACCGCCACGCTGACGGTGACGGCGAACAAGTACGGCTATCTCGTGATTGGAGCGTACGGCACGCCGTCCGGAAGCTACCGGGTCTTCCCGGGCGACGAGCTCTGGACGGGCCGCTGCTACCCGCCGGTCGACGCGACGCCGTCCTACTTGCTCGACGCCGACGATGAATGGTGTTCCCCGACCCAGACGGAGTGCGTCGACGGCGAGACCATGCGCACCTGCGGCGCGGACAGCCGCTGGGGGACACCGGAGACCTGCGCGTTCGGGTGCGATGACACCCAGGGACAAGCCGTGTGCGAGCGTGGCGCGACGGCGCAGGGCCACCTCGGCTACGAGGCGCGGGGCCCCAACCTGGGCTTCACGGATTGGGGCGGCGTGGTCGAGGTGCCCGGACGAGGCTTCCTGGTGCGGCACGTACGCTGCGTGGACGGCGGCACCACCCAGACCGACGTCTGCGAGGTGATGAGCGAGTCCACCTCGGGTCTCGGCGCGGACCGTAAACCCACCTGGGCGGGCGTGGTGCCGTACGGGGGCCTGGACACGGTGCCGGACAGCGGCGCGGGCGACTTCGTGCTCGAGATCCCGAGCGACCCTCGCCTCGAGGTGAACAGCCAGGGGGACTGCGTCGGCGTGTGCGACTACGTCGAGGTTGTCGCTGCGGCTCCGAATGGTTCGGGCGGGTATCGGTACGCGGTGGCGGACCCCGGCGCGAGTTGGGCGGGAGCGCAGAGCGTCA
>JBDLRI010000067.1:0-8981 GCA_039800105.1 Pseudomonadota bacterium | reverse complement strand
GTACCTCGCGCACGGGATCGGGCTGCACCACGCAGGCCTGCTGCCGCGCTACCGCCTGCTGGTGGAGCGCCTGGCGCAGGCCGGCCAGCTCAAGGTCATCTGCGGCACGGACACGCTCGGGGTCGGCGTGAACGTGCCCATCCGCACGGTGCTGTTCACCCAGCTCTGCAAGTACGACGGCGAGCGCACCGAGATCCTCGCGGTGCGGGACTTCCTGCAGATCGCAGGCCGCGCCGGACGCGCCGGGTTCGACACCGAGGGCTTCGTCGTCGCGCAGGCGCCCGCGCACGTCATCGAGAACCTGCGCATCGACCAGGAGCCGGACCCGAAGAAGAAGCGCCGCATGGTCCGCGCCAAGCCGCCGGAGCGCGGCTTCAAGCCGTGGGACCGCAGCACCTTCGAGCGCCTCTCCACCGCTCCGCCCGAGGCGCTGAAGAGCCGCTTCACCGTCGACCACGGGCGCCTGCTCACGCTCGTCCAGCGGGCCACCGCCGACGGTCTCGACCCCACGGAGGGCCTCGAATCCCTGCGCGCCCTGCTCGCGCGCTCCCACGCTTCCCCCGCGGAGCAGGTGGAGCTCACGCGCAAGGCCGATGTGCTCTGGCAGTCGCTGCTCGACGCCGGGGTGCTGCAGGAACGCGCCGGCGCGCTCCGGCTGGACCCCACGCTCCCGCAGGATTTCAGCCTCCACCACGCGCTCTCCCTGTGCCTCGTCGACGCCCTCGCCACGGTCGACCCCGACGCGCCCGACCACGCCTTCGAGGTGCTCGCCTGGGCCGAGGCGATCCTCGAGAACCCCACGCCGCTCCTCCACGCCCAGCAGAACCGCGACCGCGCGCGAAAGCTCGCGGAGCTCAAGGCGGCCGGCGTCCCGTACGAGGAGCGCGTCGCCGCCATCGAGGAGATCGGCTGGCCACGCCCGCACGCCGACGCCATCTACGCCTTCTTCAACGAATACCGCCGCACGCGGCCGTGGCTCGCCGGCGAGGACGCCGGCATCCGCCCGAAGGGCATCGCCCGGGAGATGCTGGAGGGCTTCCTCGGCTTCTCCGACATGGTGCGCGAGCTGGGCCTCCCGCGCGCCGAGGGCCTGCTCCTGCGCTACCTCGGCGAGGTCTACCGGCTGCTCGACCAGAACGTCCCGCCGACCCACCGCACGCCCGCGCTTGAGGACCTGATCGCCGCCCTGCGCGCCGCGCTCGCCACGGTCGACACGAGCCTGCTCGAGGAATGGGAGCGCCTGCGGAACGGCGCTGCCACCGACGAGGAATCCGCCGCCGCGCCCGTGGACGTGTCCGCGAACCCGCGCGCCTTCCAGGCCCGCATCCGCGCGGAGCTGCACGCGCTCGTACGCGCGCTCGCGAGCGGCGCGTGGGAGGAGGCCGCCGCCTGCCTTCGACCCTTCTCCATGGGCGGAGGGGGACACCCCCTCCGCAACGCCTCCCCCGACGGCGCGGACGACCCCTCCGCGTGGGACGCGACCCGCCTCGAGGCCGCGATGGCGCCGTTCCTCGCGGTCCACGGCGCGCTGGGCTTCGACACACGCGCGCGGCTCGTGCACCACACGACCGTGCGTCCGGACGCACCCCACCGCTGGACGGTGCGGCACGCGCTCCTCACGCCCCACCAGCCCGGCCCCGCCGCGCTCCACGGCTTCGAGGACCCCGACGACCCCGACGCGGACGACGGCGCCACCGGCTGGACCCTCGAGGCGGTGGTCGACCTCCGCGAGGACACCCACCCGCGCGGCCCGCTCCTCACGCTCCTCGCGATCCGCGACGCCTGAGCCCTGCGCGTCCGGCTAGGCCGGCAACAGCGTGCGGTCCCAGCCGCCCTCCTCGTGCACCCGCACGACGAGGACCGTGACGTTGTCGGCCGAGTCGCGCTCCAGGGCGCGCGCCAGCAGCGCGTTCGCGCACGCCTGCGGCTCGGGGTGCTCCCCCAGCAGCGCCGCGATCTCCGCGTCGTCCACCCAGCCGTGCAGGCCGTCGGAGCAGGCCAGCAGCACGTCGCCGTCCCGCAGCATCCACGTGCCCGTGTCCACGCCCGCGTCGATGCGCACCGCGGCGTTGTCCCCCAGCCCCCGCGAGCCGTACACGAAGTTCTGCGCCAGGTTGTCCGGCGACGACGGCTCCGGTCGACCATCCCGCCGCGCGAACTCCGCACGCGTCTGGTCCCGCGACAGGCGCTCCAACGCTCCCGCGCGCCAGGCGTAGAGCCGGCTGTCGCCCACGTTGGTCCATGCGGCGGCCCCGTCGAGCAGCCAGAACGCCGCCAGCGTGGTGCCCATGCGCACCGGCCCCTCGGCCGCCACGCGCGCGTGAAGCTTGCGGTGCGCCTCGAGGAAGAACGTGCGCAGCGCGGCCTCGGAGTGCTCCGACGCGGGACGGGCGTAGAGCTGTCCCAGCGTCTGCACCGCCGCGGCGGAGGCGATCTCCCCGTCCTCGTGGCCGCCCATGCCATCCGCCACGGCGCACAGCACCGCGGGGCCGCGCGGTACCTCGGTCACCCGGTCGCGCGCGTCGTCGCGCCACACCATCCGGCCGTCCTGGCACACGAGGAAGTTGTCCTCGTTGTTCTCGCGCCCCCCGGCGTAGGGTCCGGCCCCGACGGAGCAGACCACGCCGATGCGGACCCGCCAGCCGGTCACGCGACCTCGAAGCGCCAGATGGACAGTCCGACCCGCAGCCGGTCGCCCGGCGCCATCACCGCGCGGCCCTGGCTGGCGTTCATCCACGGGCCGTCCACCGCGCGCCACGCCAGCCGCGCGTCCGACGGCGCGTGCACGTGCAGCTCGCCCTCCACGACGCGCGCCGCGATCGGCACGGTGCCCGCGTGGCCACGCGCCCACGTCTCCGCGTCCACTGCGATTCCATTGAGGCCCTGCGCCACGTCCAGCGCGGTCGCGATGGCCAGGCGCCAGCCCTTCGGAAGCGTGGGATCGGGCAGAAGGCACAGCGCCACCGAGAACGCCGGCTCCATGTCCTCCCCGCGCCGCACGATCACCAGCGTTGCGCCGGCGCCGTGGCCGGTCTCCTCGGCCTCCGCGCCGTCCACGACCATGCTGGCGTCGCCCGGGGTGAGCAGCTCGACGTGCACGTCGCTGCCCTCGGGCCGAAGCGCGAACAGGTCCATGGCGAGGAACGCCTGATCGTCCCAGTTGCGCAGCTCGGGCAGGATCGCCTGGCAGCCGCCATGGTTGCCGAGCACCATCGGGCCTTCCACCGACCACCCCTCGAGCACGAGTCGCGCCCGGGAGATGCACGCGTCCGTGGCGTCCGTCACGGCCACGGCGGCGACGTCCTCCGCCCCCAGCGGTGCCAGGAGCTCCGGCGGCGCCAGGCGCGGCGCGGTGCCGGTGACCACGCGCTCCGCGCCGTCGCGGACCGGGGCGGGCGCGACAGGCGCGGCCGGCGTGCCCTGCGCCGCACCCTTCGACAGGTCCGGCAGGTCGGCCGACCGGGCCGGCGCCGCAGGATCCACCGCGAGCGCCGCGTCGAGCGGCGGCGGGGCCACGTGCCCCGCCACGGCGTCACCGACCTCCGCAGCGGGCGGGAAGCCCACCTCGAACAGGCAGTTGCCCACGAGCAACTCGTCCCCGGACGCGAGGGACAGCTCCAGCGGCCCCGGCGCGCCCTCGCGCGGGTGGATGGCGAAGACCTCGCCGCCACGACGCACGAAGGTGTAGCAGTGCCGCGCGAGGCTGCGCACCAGCGGTTCCTGCAGCAGATCGATCTCCGCGTGCTCGGACGCGACCATGATGCTGTCGGTGTAGAACCGGCTCTTCGGAATCTCGCCGGAGCGCGAGCGGATCGTGGCGCCCGTGCCGACCGACGCCAGCCACGCGATGTTCTCGTTGTGCGCCTCGTCGGGCAGCCGCACCACGCAGCGACGGTCGCGCCCGATGCGGTGGACCTCCCCGAACGGGAGGTAGGCGCCGCCGCCCGCCCGGCGCAGCTCGCCGAGGTAGGGCCAGCCGGCCACGTCCAGCCCCGCGAGGTTCCGGTACTCGAAGCGGTGCCCGTCGACCTCGAGGACGTGCTCGGCATCCAGCGGAACGGGCGCGCCGAGCGGCACGGGGAGCCCGTCGAGCCGCACGGAGGGCTCGCGCGCGAGCAGCGAGACGCCTCCGCCACGCACCTCCAGGGTGGCGCGGGGATCATGGGCGTGCGTGCCGACGAGGCCCGCCCCCGCGATGTGCACGTCGTAGCCTTCCATGAAGGTGGCGAAATGCACCTTCTGGAGCAGCGCGCCCCGCTCGTTGAGCGCCAGCACGCGCCCGTCCATGGCCCCGGGGATGACGGTGCGCTGACGCCGCGACGACGCCGGCTCGACGCGGGCGGCCGCGTGCGGGGCCGACGGCATCTCCGCGGTCTCCTCCGCCACGGCGAGCACGACCCACGCCACGGGCGCGCCGGACCGCTCGGCCAGGGTGACGACGGACGCCCCGCTCTCCAGCGCGTCGCTGCGGACCAGGTAGCGGGACTGCAACTCGGGCGCGACCTGGTGGACCAGCGCGCCGTCGGGGCTGCGCTGGAGCCGGTACAGGCCCGGCTCGCGCAGCGCGGGGTGGTGCACGTTGTCGAGCCAGTGGCGGCCGAGGGTGAACAGCAGCTGGTCGTCCCAGAGCTTGCCCACCTCGCGGTAGCCCTCCCAGGCGCCCGGGATGTTGAGGTACACCGACACCGCAGGCCGGCTCTTCGGGCCCGGACCCACGTAGGTGTTCGGGAGGATTCCGGTCACGTACTCGCCGCGGCGCAGGCCGAGCGACGCCCCGAGCATGGACTCGCTGCCATCGGCGACGAGCAGGACGCCGACCCGACGCGCGGGATGCGGCATGGGCACGCGCTCGCCGTTGATCCAGGCGTCGATGCGATCCTGCAGGACCGAGCGGCACCGCTCCTCGAACGCCGAGCCGGGCGCGAGCCCGACGCGGGCGGCGTCCTCCGCCGCGAGGATCACGAGCACGTCGGAGAAGACGAGCGGCCCCTCGGTGCGTGCGGCGGTGAGGTGGGCGCGCAATCCGCCGCGCTTGCCCTGGTAGCTCAACGAGGACCACACGGACGCCGGGGAGGCCTCCACGTCCTCGTCGGTGCGGTGCTTGCGCATCCACGTCGCGAAGAAGGCGCTGGCCGGATCGGGGTCGACGACCACCTCGGCACCCCCGGAGAGACCCTGGGTCTTTCCGGCGCCGAAGATCCGGGAGATGAAGTCGGTGAGCTGTGCCATGGCGCAGTGGGAATCCGAGACCGCCATGGTATCGCGAACGGGCCGTTCCCGCGCACCCCGAGGGCGGATAGAGACGCCCCCGCACCCCGGAGCCGTCGTGTCCCGTATCGTACCGTTTCGTGCCGTCCGCGCCGCAAATGCCCACGCTGCCGAGGTGATCGCGCCTCCCTACGACGTGATGAGCGAGGCGGAGTCGCGCGCCATCGTGGCGGCCAACCCGCGGAGCTTCGTGCGCGTGAGCCGTCCCGAGACGGTGCTTCCGCTCGGCGCGGACAGCCACGCCCCCGAGGCCTACGCCGCCGCACGGGCCCAGTTCGAGGCGATGCTGGCCGAGGGCCTGCTCACGCAGGACGACGCACCGTCCTACTACCTCTACGGGCAGACCTGGCGCGGACGCACGCAGGTCGGCCTCGTCGCGGGGTTCTCGGTCGAGGAGTACGACCAGAACCTCGTCCGCAAGCACGAGTTCACCCGCCCCGACAAGGAGAAGGACCGCGTCGACCACATCGACGCCACCGACTGCCAGACCGGCATGGTGTTCCTGGCGACCCGCGACGACGCGGCGCTCAACGCGCGGATCGAGGCGGGCACGCGCACCGCGCCGGAATGGCGCGTCACCACCGAGGACGGCGTGGAGCACGTGCTGTGGCGCGTGTCGGATCCGGCGACGGTCGAGGCCATCACGAAGGCGGCGGCCGGGCTGCCCTGCGTGTACGTGGCCGACGGGCACCACCGCTCCGCCGCGGCGAGCATCGTCCACCGCCAGCGCGCGGGCCGGCCCGGCAGCCACGCGTGGTTCCTGGCGGGGCTGTTCCCGGCCTCGCAGCTGCGCATCCTGGCGTACAACCGCGTCGTCCGCGACCTGGCGGGACAGACCCCGGAGTCGCTCCTGGCCGCGATCCGCGCGCACTTCGACGTGACGCCGACGACCGAGCCGGTGCCGCCGGGCCGCGGCTGCGTGACGATGTACCTGGGCGGCGCGTGGCACCTGCTCCGCGCCCGCGACGTGCCCGCCGACCCGGTGGCGAGCCTGGACGTGTCGCTCCTGCAGGACCGCGTGCTGCGGCCGCTGCTCGGCATCGACAACCCCCGCACCGACACGCGCATCGAGTTCGTCGGCGGCATCCGCGGCTGGCAGGAGCTCGTCGCGAAGGTCGACGCGGGCACGCACGCCGTGGCCTTCCACATGCACCCCACCTCGCTCGGGGAGCTCTTCGACGTGGCCGACAGCGGCAACGTGATGCCGCCGAAGAGCACCTGGTTCGAGCCGAAGCTCCGCGACGCGGTCGCGATGCACCGGCTCTCCGAGTAGCACCGTGCGGGGCCGGGGGCGTTGCGGGGGCCGGCCCCAGGCCCCCGCCCCATGACGATCCCTCGACGAACCCGGCGTTGAAACGCGGACGCGCGGACGGTAGGCTGCACCACCCACGCGAGAGGTCCATGTCCCACCCTTCCGACTCCGGCCGCGGCCTTCCGCCCGCGCTGACCCATGTCGCCGCCATCCTGCTGGGCGCGCTGCTCGGCGTCGGCGGGTCGAGCCTGGCGGAGTACCTCGAGGATCCGGAGGCGATGAGCCGTCCGGAGGCCCAGCTCTCCAAGGCGAAGCTCGTCAAGCGACTCGTCGCGACCGAGCAGAAGCGCGTCGGGCTGGAGGCCGACCTGGCCGCGCGGAGCGAGGAGATCGCGAAGGCGAACTCCGAGCTGGACGCCGCGGGCCAGAAGGTCCAGACGCTGGAGACGAAGGTCCAGGACACCGAGCAGGAGGTCAAGATCCTCGAGCTGAAGGTGCAGCGCAGCCAGGGCAAGTCGGCCGCGCTGCAGCGGGAGCTGGAGGCCAAGCAGGCGGAGCTGGAGGACCTGCGCGGCCAGCTCACCGTGGCGCTCGAGGAGAAGGCCCAGCTCGAGCAGGATCTGGAGGTGTCCCGCAGCGAGACCCGCGAGGCGCGCGACGCCACGCAGGCCGCCAACCGCGAGACCGACCGCGCCAAGCGCGAGACGGTCGAGGCGCTCTGGGAGGGCTTCCGCGCGCAGGCCACCAACGAGATCTGCGTGAAGGGCAGCCGCAGCAAGATGGAGAAGTGCCGCGAGGACGTCGACGCCGCGCTCGATGGCAAGCGGCGCGCCCGCTACAAGCAGTGCATCGCGACCGGCCAGGCCACGCCGCGGCTGCTGCAGGTGGACACGAAGCAGAAGGACGCCGGACTGCCGCGCTGGTCGGAGTGGTTCGACGAGGAGAACAAGCTGACCCGCCAGAAGTGGTTCATCGTGTTCTGCGACCCCACGCTGCCCGAGGCACGCGGAGAGCGCGCCGCGGTCCCCCGCCGCGCCGACCCGCTGGACGATCTGCCGGAGGACCGCGCCGCCCCGTCGGATCGCTTCGCGCCGGAGGAGCGTGTCGAACCGGAGGAGCGTCCGGCCAAGCCCGCGGCCAAGCCGGCCCGCGCGCCCGCCCGCGACCCGCTGCTCGACGCCGACGACGACTTCTGAACCCCCGGAGACCACGATGGACTACGCCCAGATCCAGTCCCTGCTCGGAGGCCACGCCGAGTCCCTGCTCGGCCACCGCTGCGCCACGATCGCCCGGGAGCGCCTGGCGCTGCCGGGGCCGGACTTCGTCGAGCGGGTGTGGGACCACTCCGACCGCTCCCCGCGCGTGCTCCGCGCGATCCAGGCGCTCTTCGACGCCGGGCGCCTCGGCGGCAGCGGCTACGTGAGCATCCTGCCGGTCGACCAGGGCATCGAGCACGCCGCGGGCGCGTCGTTCGCCAAGAACCCCGACTACTTCGACCCGAAGAACATCGTGGAGCTGGCGATCGAGGGCGGCTGCTCGGGCGTGGCCAGCACCCTCGGCGTGCTCGGCATGTGCGCGCGGCAGTACGCGCACCGCATCCCGTTCATCGTCAAGATCAACCACAACGAGCTGCTGACCTACCCCAACAAATTCGACCAGGTGCTCTTCGCCAGCGTGAAGCAGGCCCACGACATGGGCGCGGTCGGCATCGGCGCCACGATCTACTTCGGCTCGCCCGAGAGCACGCGGCAGATCACCGAGATCTCCGCCGCCTTCCAGGCCGCGCACGAGCTGGGCATGACCACGATCCTGTGGTGCTACCTGCGCAACAACGGCTTCAAGAAGGAAGGGGTCGACTACCACGTCTCCGCCGACCTCACCGGCCAGGCGAACCACCTCGGCGCCACGATCGGGGCCGACATCGTCAAGCAGAAGCTGCCCGAGAACAACGGCGGCTTCAACGCGCTGAACATGGACGGAAGCAGCTACGGGAAGACCGACAAGCGCATCTACACCGAGCTGACGACGGACCACCCCATCGACCTCGTCCGCTACCAGGTGGCGAACGGCTACATGGGCCGCGTGGGCCTCATCAACTCCGGCGGCGCGAGCGCCGGCGCCACCGACCTCGCCGAGGCCGTGCGCACCGCGGTCATCAACAAGCGCGGCGGCGGCATGGGCCTCATCAGCGGGCGCAAGGCGTTCCAGAAGCCGCGCGCCGAGGGCGTGGCGCTCCTGCACGCCATCCAGGACGTGTACCTCTGCGGGGACGTCACCGTCGCGTGAGTCGTGGGGCGGGGGGGGGTGCCGCCCCCCCGCAACGCCCCCCGGCCGCGCCGCTCAGTAGACGTCGAAGCGCTTGCGGAACGCCTCGTGCTCGGCCTTGTTCCGCGACGGGTGCAGCGTCTTCGTCGCGTCGTGCAGGTAGTACCAGTAGGGACTGTCCACCGGCGCCTTCGCG
>JBDLRI010000066.1:0-2648 GCA_039800105.1 Pseudomonadota bacterium | reverse complement strand
TGGTCGTCAACGACTTCGGCACGGCGCGCATCGACGCCACGCTGCTGGGCGGCGCGGCGACGCTGACGGACATCCCCGGCGGCTGCGTGTGCTGCACGGCCCCGGAGGGCCTCGCCGACGCCGTCGCGGCGCTGGTGGACGCCGTGCGGCCGGACCGCATCTTCATCGAGCCCTCGGGCGTGGCCCGCCCCCAGGACGTGCTCGACATGCTGCGGCGCGGTCCCGTCGCGTCCCGCGTGGCGCTCCAGCCGACGGTCGTGCTCGTCGACGCCGCGCGCCTCTCCCCCGACGCGCCCGGGCTGGGGCTGCCGCCGGAGGTGCTGGCGCAGGTGGAGGCCGCCGACGTCCTTCTGGCCAGCCGCGCGGACCTCGCGGACGCCGGCCAGCTCGACGCCTTCGACGGGTTCGCCCGGCGCATCTGGCCACCCCTGCGCGCCTGGGCGGCGATCGCGGAAGGGGTGCCATGCGACGGTTCCTGGGGCGGGGGGGGGCACCCCCCCCCCAACGCCTCCCCCGGCACGCTCGCGGGGCTGCTCGCGCAGGCGGCCGCGGACGGGCCGACCGCCCCGCGCACCGGGCCGCACGCGTGCGACGCCGGCTGCGACGCGCACGGGCACGGGGTCGCCGGGGCCTCGCGGGCCTGGCCGGCCGACGTGGCGTTCGACGCCGACGCCGTGCGACGCGCGCTGGAGGACGCGCCCGGCCTGCTGCGCGCCAAGGGGCTGCTGCACACCGACGCCGGCTGGCTGCGCCTGGACCTCGCCGGCGGGAGACTGCACGCCGCGGCCACCGGCCACCGCTCCGACAGCCGCGTGGACGTGATCCTCGGCACCGGGCACGATCCGGTCGCGCTCCTGGACCGCCTCGACGCCGCGCGCGCCCGCGCGCCCGACCCCGCCGACGGCACGCTCACGCTGGTCGCGGCGGACGGGCGGGTCGCGCGCGTGCCCCACGCGCTGCTCGCGAGCCTGCCGGGGCAGGTGGCGGACGTCGCCGCGCTCGTGCCGGGGCGCCCCGGCCGAGGGGTGCGCCTCGCGAGCCTGTGCGCCCTCGCGACGCCGGCGCCCGACGCCTCGGTCATCCTCGTCGCGGGGGACGGCATGACGAGCGCCCCCGTGCCGGTCGCGGAGCTGGGCGACACGGTGCTCGTGCACGCCACCGCGGACGGAGGCCCGCTGCCGGAGGCCCAGGGCGGGCCGCTGCGCGTGCTCGTCCCCGAGGGGCGCGGTCGATGCGCCAACGTGAAGGGCGTGGTGCGCGTCGTGCTGCGCTAGACTCCGCCCATGCCCGCCACCGCCTTCCTCCTCGCCGCCGGACTGGGGACCCGCCTGCGTCCCCTCACGCTGTCCACGCCCAAGCCGCTGCTGCCCGTCGGCGGCCGGCCGCTCCTGGACAGCGTGCTCGACCACGTGCGCGCCCACGGCCACGACGAGATCGTCGTCAACGCGCACTGGCTCGCGCCGCAGATCGTGGCGTGGGCCGAGGGCCGGCGCGGGGTGCGGGTCGTGGTCGAGACGCCGGCGATCCTCGGGACCGGCGGCGGGCTGCGCAACGCGCGTCCGCTCCTGGCGGAGCGGTTCGTCGTCGTGAACGGCGACATCCTCGCGGACGTGGACCTCACCGCGCTGTGGAACGAGCCCGCCCCGGCGGTGATGGCGCTGCGGGCGCAGGAGACCCCCGTCCACACGGGCGTCTCGCTCGATGCGGACGGCGTCGTGCGCGGCATCGCGGGCGTGGTCGGCGAGGCGGA
Source organism: Pseudomonadota bacterium (assembly GCA_039800105.1). Taxonomy (GTDB): domain Bacteria; phylum Myxococcota_A; class UBA796; order UBA796; family SXON01; genus CAMAXZ01. The sequence goes on along the minus strand of JBDLRI010000066.1, from coordinate 898 downwards.
CCGGCGCCTGCACTTCACCGGCGTCCACGTGCTCGACCGCGACGTGCTCGACCTCGTCCCGCCCGGGGGGGCCTGCATCGTCCGCACGGCGTACCGCGCGCTGATCCCGCAGGGGCGCGTGCGCGGCCGCGTGCACACCGGACGCTGGACCGACATCGGCACCCCCGAGGAATACGCCGCCGTGCGCGACGGGATCCTCGCGTGAGCCTGGCGGGCCTGCTGCTTGCGGCCCGCCTGGCGTCGGCGGAGGCACCCGACGACGTCGCCACGCCCGAGGAGGAGCTCGACGTCGTCGCAGGGCCCACGAAGGTGACCCGCGCGCGCGCCGCGCTCTACCAGTCCCTTCGGGACCGCGGGTACCGCAAGGGCAAGCGGCAAGGAGCCTTCCAGGTGTTCCTGGCGCCCGAGCCCTGGAAGCCCCGCGTGCTCGTCCACGACGACGGGTGGATCACCGTGCGCCGGGAGCCCCCGCGGCTGCATCCGCCCGGCAAGGCCTTCGCGAGCGACGGCCGTCCGCAGGACTGGCTGTGGTGCGCGATCATGCCCACCTCCTGCATCTCGCTGGGAGGCTGGCTGGTCGGCGCGCGGAAGATGCAGCCGCAGATCGCCCGGGCCTACGACTCTACCCGCGCGGAGGTGCGTGCGCTCAACGACGCGGTCGCGGAGGCCGCCTTCGAGGCGCGACTCAACCACGACATCCCGGCGCAGCTCGAAGGGCTCTGGTCGGCGCCGCTGCCGGCCGAAGAACGGAGGCGGGCCCTGTTCGACATCTGGGACTCCCGCGCCGAGGACAACCCCGAGGGCCGCGCCGTGCGACAGGCGGTGGCGGACTTCCTCGACGCCATCGTGCAGACCTCGCCGGAACCGTTCACGGAGGCGGAGCTGGCGACGCTCAATA
>JBDLRI010000065.1:0-42974 GCA_039800105.1 Pseudomonadota bacterium | reverse complement strand
CTCCTCGCCGTCACGTTCGAGGAGGACGCCGGGCTTCCCGTCCGCACGCGCCCCTGCCGGGTGGGCCAGCTGCACGTGGCGCGCGGTCGCTTCGGCGACACCCAGCGGCTCTGCAACGTGTGGATCGTTCCGCAGGAGGACGGCAGCTGCCGCCTCCGGGCGCGCGTGGACCTCACGGTGCACGATCTGGCGGAGCGCGTCGGCGCCGTCGTGTCGCTCAAGAGCCGCGAGGTTCAGGGCGGCGGCGAGGGTGTGTCGGTGGAGGACACCTCCCCTCCCCCGCCGGTGCCCGTGGTGGCCGGTCGTGAGCGCCGCCCGTTCTCCTCGCCGAATCCGCTGTTCCTGCTGGTGGCCCAGGCGCTCGTGCGTCCCGAGCCGCGCGGAACCAGCGCCGGCGCGCTCGTATTGGTCGAGCCGACGGGGCTTCCGGACACGGACGAGCGGGTGCGTCTCGGGACGGAGTTCGTGAAGGCCGTCGAGACCACGCTGAAGAAGAAGGACGACCTGGAGTCCGAGGACCGCGCCCTCATCGCCGAGACGGCCCTGCGCACCCTCGCGACCGAGAACACGCTCAAGAGCCGTGCGAACCAGTCGCAGAAGCACTGGCGCGTGGCCGAGGACCTCCGCTGGCGGCTCGCCATGAGCGGACGGCGCATCGCGCACGGCGAGGCACGCAAGCTGGCCGGTCCCTTCATGGACGAGGAGGACCTGGTGCAGGAGGGCTACATCGGCCTTCTGCGCGCGGCGAAGCGCTTCGACCCGGACCGCGGCATCCGCTTCAGCACCTACGCCCGCTGGTGGGTCCGCGCGCAGATGACGCGCGCCATCGACCACACCGGCCGCCCGGTGCGCCTGCCCGGATGCGCGGTCGAGCAGACCCGCAACCTCCGCAAGGCCATGAAGCGCTTCGAGGCCGACGGCATCGAGTACAACATCGGGGATCTCGCCGAGGAGGTGGGCATCGACAAGGAGCGCGCCGAGCTGCTCCTGTCGCAGGGCAACACCATCTCGCTGGAGCAACCCGTCGACGATGGGCCTCGCCCGCGCCCGCTCGAGCGCTTCCTGTCCGACGAGGACGCGGTGGCACCCGACGAGGAGAGCATCCAGGCCCAGGAGCTCTTCCGCATGTCCGCGGCGTTCAAGGGCGAGCTGAGCGAGCGTCAGCGCTTCGTGCTCACCCGTCGCTACGGCCTCGAGGACGGCGAGTTCCGCACGCTCTCCGAGGTCGGCAAGGAGATGGGCCTCTCGCGCGAGCGGGTGCGCCAGATCGAACGCGAGGCGTTGATCCGCCTGCGTGACCGGAGCGGCATCCGTGACCTCTCCGGCATGCCGCTGCCCGAGCCCGATCTGCACTGATTCCGGTCGGGCCTGGGGCGGGGGGCCGCGCCCCCCGCAACGCCCCCCGCCGCACGTCGTGCTCAGGGCGTGTGGCGTCGCATGCCTGATTCGTTCCGCAGGGCCTCGAGGCGCTCCTGCAGCCGGCTGTCCTGCGGGTCGAGGGCGAGGCGTCGCCGCAGCGCCCGGACGGCATCCGCGGCGTCGCCCACCGCGAGTTCCGCCTCGATGAGCCCCTCCAGCGCCCATCGGTGACGAGGGTCTCCGCGGAGGGCGGATTCGAAGCGGGCGATGGCGCGCGTCGGGTCCGCGAGGTGAAGGCGCGCCCAGCCCTCCATGGCGGGGGCGAGCTCCTCGCCGGACACCGCCTCCCGAAGCGCGTCGGCCGCCGCGGGGGCGTCGCCCTTCCTGCGCAGCAGCTCTCCGGCCCCGAAGGCCGCCGGAGCGTAGCGCGGGTCGGCGCGCCGCGCCGACGTGTAGGCGTCCAGCGCGGCGTCGCGCGCTTCGGGTTCCAGGGCTGCGCGCGCCTCCAGGGCCCGGCCGTACGCGGTGAGCACGCGGGCACGCGGACGGCCCGCGGAGGCCGGTGCGGCCTCGGCGACGCGCCGCAATCCCGCCGCGCCGGCGTGCGAGGCGACACGGAAGGCATCCGTCGCGCGCCAAGGGTCCAGCGCCAGCGCGCGTGCGGCGAGGTCCACCGACCGACTGCGCAGGGCGTCGGGCATGAAGCCGGCGGCCGCGAGGGCCTCCAGCGACTCCGCGCGCGCCAGCGCCAGCCGCGGGTCACGCGGTGCCGAACCGCCGCGGAGCGCGAGCGCGCGCGTCCACGCCTCCTCCGCCCGATGGACGCGACGCTCCGCGTCGGGCGCGCGCCTGCGCCACGCCTCCGCCGCGTCACGGGTGCGCGCGCGCCCCAGCGCGGCGTGGGCCCACGGGTCGAGCGGCGCCGCCCGGACGGCCTCCTCCGCGCGCGTGAGCGCCTGCGCGTGCGGGAGCGTGTCCGCCTGCCGCCACGCCGGATGGACCTCTCCCACGCGCTGGCTGCGGTTCCCGGGGTCCGCCCAGGCCGCGCGCGCGGTGTCGATCCCCGTGACGAGCGCGAGGATCCCGGCGGCCGCCACGTGCCACGGCCGCGCCGCAGGTCCGGGGGGCGTTGCGGGGGGGTGGGCCCCCCCGCCCCAGCGCCCGACGAGGATGCCGACCATGAACGCCCACGGAAGGGCCACGCCCGGCGCGCGAAGCGGAAAGTCCGTCAGTCCCATGCCGGCGACGGCGAGCACGCCGAAGCCGAGTCCGACGCCCAGGCCCGCCTCGGGTCCGGTGGGCGCGGCGCCGAGGGACCGACCCACGCGTCGCCACGACACCCACGCGAGCGCGGCCAGGGCCGCCGTGCCCACGACGCCGGTGTCGACCGCCCATTCCAGCCATTCGGCGTGCGCGTGCGAGAACGTGTAGAGGTGCGGGCCACGCTCGTGGACACCCCACGCATTGCGCCAGCCCCCGAGCCCATGTCCGAGGAACGGCGCGTCGCGCAAGGCGGCCAGGCTCTCGCGCCAGAGCCGTGCGCGGGACACGGCGCTGGCGTCGCCACTGCCGAGCAGGCCGGCAAATCGTCCGAACGCGCCACGCAGGCCCAGCGACGCTACCGACAGGACCACGCCGATGGTGCCTGCGGCGCCGACCAGCCCGGCATGCCAGCGTTCCGCGCGTCGGTGCCATCCCCACATCGCCAGCCCGCACGCGGCGCCCGCGCCCGCCAGCAACGCCGCGCGGGACTGCGCGGCCACGAGGCCGAGGCCGAGGAGCGCCGCCGCGAAGCACACCAGCGCGAGCCGCGGGAGCTTGTCGCCGCTCGCCTCCAGCACGCCGGGCGGCTGGCTCGAGCGTCGCCGGTGCTTCGCGTGACGTCGCACTTCCTCAGGGAGCAGCGGGAACTGCATGGCCGCGAGGCCCCAGGCCGCGCCGAGCGCGAGCAGCAGGAACGCAGCGAACTGCCCGCGGTGGACGAAGGTGCCGGTGGCGCTGCCCAGGTAGTGGACCTTCGCGCCCAGGCCCGTCGTTCCGTCCGTTCGGTGGGCCAGGCCGAACAGCGTCTGCCCGATTCCCGCGATGACGATCGCCGCGGCGGCGAGGCGGGGCCCCCGACGCGTGCGCGCGAGCACCGCCCCGGCGTGGCCACACGCGATCATGGCCGCCACGAGCCCCGCCGTCGATGCCCAGCGTGCGGTGTCGATCGCGTACGTCGCGACGCCGGGTGGCGCGGGCGCCAACGCCGGAGGGGGCCATGGGGGCGCCATCCCGAGTGCGGCGTCCACGTCGGCCCGCGCGAGTGCGCCGAGCCACCCGAGCACGGCCGCTGCGTCGCCGTCCGCCCCCAGTCGCGCCAGCGCGTCGGCCTGGCCGGGGGCGAGGACCCGCCGCAGGGCATCCGGGCATGGAAGCCGGGGCACGCACAGCACGATCAGGAGCGTCAGGACAGCTGCGCGTACGGCCCGGTCCGCGGGTGGCGCCCGGGGAAACGCCACCAGCGCGAGACCCCCGAGGGCCGCGCCGAGCACGCCGCTGACGCGGGGATCGACACCGCCGTCGAGCCCGCCCGCCACGAGCGCCGCGAGCAGCGCCAGGGCCCCGAGCGCCCGCGCGCGCGCGGCATCCGACACGTCAGCCCGCCACGCCCTGCAGGGCCTTGCCGTTCTCGTCGCGGTCGCTGCCGTAGTACGTGTAGTAGTAGTAGTAGCCGTACGACTTGCGCTGGATGTCGAAGTCGTTGAGCACGACGCCGATGAGGCGCGCCTCGACGTCCGTGAGCTGGCGCTTCGCCTGGAGCACCAGGTCGCGGGCGACCTTGAAGCTCTTGACGACCAGCACCACGCCGTCCACGTCGCGCGAGAGCACCACCGCGTCCGTGACCGCGACCACGGGCGGGCTGTCGATGATGACCATGTCGAAGTGCGCGTTGAGCAGGTCCAGCGCGGCACGGCACTCCCCCGATCCGAGCAGCTCGGCCGGGTTCGGGGGCCGGGGACCGGAGGGAACGACGAACAGGCCGGGCTGGGCGGTGGGATGCGCGACCTGCTCCGGCGTCGCGGTCCCGGCGATGAGCGACGAGAAGCCGAGGTCGTTCGACATGCTGAAGGCGTGATGCAGGCTGGGTCGCCGGAGGTCCGCGTCGACGATGCACACCCTGCGGCCGGTGCTGGCGAAGGTGATGCCGAGGTTGATGCTCGACGTGGTCTTGCCCTCGCGGGGTGCCGCGGACGTGAACAGGAGGCGCCGCGGCGGCAGTCCGTCCTCGCGGGCGGAGAAGTCGATGGTGGTGCGGATGTTGCGGCAGAACTCCGCGAATGCGCTCTTCGGGTAGTTCATCGCGTAGAGGTAGCGCTCGCGGGCCATCTCCCACCCCTCACCCATCAGGCCCGGCACGCTCGGCACGATTCCCAGGAAGGGAATGCCGAGCGCCTCGACCTCCTCGCGGGTCTTGATGGTGGTGTCCATGTAGTCGAAGAACAGCGCGAGGCTGACGCCCGCCAGCAGGCCCGCAAGGACGGCGATGCCGATGTTGCGCAGGTAGTTGGGCTCGACCGGGTCCTCGACGGCGTGCGACACGTCGATGAGCCGGACGTTGTTCTCCTTGAGCTGCGAGGTGACGTCCATCTCCTGGACGCGGTCCGTGAGCGTCTGGAAGAGCGTGGAGCGGCTCTCCACCTCGCGACGCAGCAGGTTGTACTCCGCCTCGTCGCCGTCGCTGGACAGAGCCTCCGCGGTGAGCGTGGCGATCGCGTCCTCGAGCTCGCGGGCATGCGCGTGCGCCTCGTCGCGGAGGACCTTGCGGCGCGCCAACTCGGCGTCGGTCTCGCTGCGCATCTGCGCCTCGACGTCCGTGATGCGGCTGTCGACCTCCGACATCTGCGGCGCCGTCGGCAGGTAGCGCTCGAGCAGCGCGCGGCGATCCGACTGGAGTCGGGCCCACGTGTCGCGCAGGGACGCCATGAGCTCGCTGGAGACGAGCAGCGACACCTTGCGCAGGTCGTCCCGGCGGCCGACGGCTTCGGCGAGGGCGCTGTAGGCAGCGTCGCGCTCCGCGGCGTCGGCCTTGGCGAGCGCGACCTTCCGGGAGAGCTCCTCGAGCTGCTGCATGCGAAGGTTGCCCTTCTCCTGGCTGGACAGCGCGATGCTGTTGTTGCGACGGCGGAACTCCAGCAGTCGCTTCTCCGAGTCGCGGAAGTCCGCCTCCGCACGGACGACCTCGCGGTTGAGCCACGCGAGGCCATTGCTCACGCCCTCGTTGATCTCGTCCATGTTGCGCTCGACGAACACCTCCGTCCATGCCCGGCAGAGCTGCTCCGCGTGCTCGCGGTCGGGCGCGCGGAGGGCGACCCAGACCAGACGGGTCTTCTGGACCGGCTCCAGCGTGAGGGATTTCAGCAGCCGCTCGACGATCTCGTCGGTCGTCATGTCCGTGTAGAGGGCGTGGTGGGTGAGGTCGAGGCGGTCGATCACCGCGCGTGCCTGCGCCCTCGAGCGCAGCTTCAGCCGCTGCGTGTTGAAATATTCCTGATCGGACAGGTACTGGCCGGAGCCGTACTGTCCGTAGCCCTGGAGGGTCGTGTTGCCGCGCGGCTGGGCGTCGATCTGCAGGCTCGCGGTGGCCTCGTAGACCGGCGGCGTCAGCAGCGTCACGATGGTGACGCTGCCGACGATCAGGAAGAACGCGGTGACCAGCGTCCAGATCCGCTTGCGGACCGTACGCCAGTACTCCCGAAGGTGGAGGATTTCGGTGATGCTGGTGTCATCGCCGTCGCGAATCTGCCGACGCGGACGATGCGGGCGGGACGACGGGCTGGACACGTGCGGCACTCCGGGCGCTGGTCCGGGCGGGGACCTCGCGGTACAACGTAGCGCGGGGAGGGTGGCAACGACATGTCCAGCACGCGCTTCCGGCGTCGCAGCGTGGTGGTCGGCCTCGACGGCGCCACGTGGCACTGGCTGGATCGGCTCATCGCACGCGGCGTCATGCCGACGCTGGGCCGGCTTCGTGACGAGGGTGCGCACGGTCCGCTGCGCTCGGCCGTGCCCCCCATGACCGCCACGGCGTGGACGAGCTTCCAGACCGGCAAGGGGCCCGGACGGCACGGCATCTTCGACTGGACGGAGCCGGTGCCCGGGACCTACCTGTACCGCCCGATCGACAGCACGCGGATCCAGTCCCGCACGATTTTCGAGGTGCTCTCCGCGCGCGGCGGCAGGGTCGCATCGGTGAACCTTCCCCTCACCTGGCCGGCGCGTCCGATCGACGGGATCGCGGTCGGCGACATGCTGACGCCCGACAAGGACCAGCCGGGCTTCGTCCATCCGCCGTCGTTCCGGGCGACCCTGGACGCCGTGGCGCCCGACTACCGCATCGACACGCACCTGTCGGACCGGGAAGAGGACATCGCACCCTTCCTGGGGCGTCTGCGCGCGATGCTCGACGGTCGCCGCGCGGTGCTGCGGCACCTTGCGGCCTCCGAGCCGTGGGACCTGCTGTGCACCGTGCACGTCGAGATGGACCGCATGCAGCACTGCCTGTGGCACATCTTCGACCCCGAGCACCCCCATCACGACGCCCGGCTCGCCGCGCAACACGAGGCCGCGATCCTCGAGGTCTACCGCGCGCTGGACGACGCCATCGCCGAGGCCGTGGCGATGCGGCCGGGGGATGCGAACGTGATCTTCGTGTCGGACCACGGGTTCGGGCCGTGCCGCACCAAGGTGTTCCTCAACACCTGGCTGGCCCAGGAGGGTTTCCTGACCTTCCGACCTGGCGGGCACGGCAACCGCGCCCGTCTGAACCGCGTGCGCGGCGCGCTCGAGCGTGTCGGGCTCGACACCCGGCGCGCCGCGGACCTCGCGCGGCGGGTGGGCGGCGATGCGCTGCTGCGCGCGGGCGGCACGTCCGTGTCCCGGTTCGCGGCCGACATCGACTGGTCCCGCACGCAGGCCTACTGCCACGGCACCAACGCCATCCGGCTCAACCTGCGCGGCCGTGAGCCGGGCGGCGCGGTCGACCCGGGCGACGCCGACGCCGTGCTGTCGCGGCTCGAGGCACGCCTGCTGGAGATGCGCGACCCGGCCGGCGCGCGCGTGATCCATCGCGTCGCGCGGCGGGAGGCGCTCTACGATGGGCCTTGCGTGAATCTCGCCGCGGACCTGCTGATCGCCGGGCACGACGATTCGGTGTGGTTCTACTACTCGGAGGGCGAGGTCCCGAGCGAGGTCTTCGAGCCCAGCGGCTTCGCGAGTGGCAACCACGAACCGGACGGCATTTTCCTGGGCTGGGGCCCGGATTTCGCACCCGGCAGGCGGGTCGAGGGTGCGGGCATCTGCGATGTCTTTCCGACGATCCTCGCGACCATGGGCGTGCCGATTCCGGATGACATCGACGGGAACGTGCTGCACGACGCCCTTCGCGGGCCTGCGCCCGTGACGTGGACGGAGGCGCAGGCCTGGGCCGGGCCGGGCCGGAGCGCGCGCGACGCCGGTGTCGAGCGGGCCATCGAGGCACGGCTGCGGGGGCTCGGCTACCTCCAGTGAGGGGCCGGCTGCCTCGCCGTCGCCGCCTCGCGCGGTGCCGCGCGGGTACGGGCCCGTGACGCGTGATGGCGGATTGCGTACGCGCCGGTGGCGCGCGGGCGCGCCGGCGATACGCTGAACGCGTCGAGGAGCGCCCCCATGGAGTACAGCAAGCAGTCGAAGCCCGCGCCTGCCAGCACGGCCCGGGGCGGGACGCCGACCACGACTTCCCCCGCGCGTTCCCAGACCCAGCCGCCCGCGGTCACCCAGCGCGCGGGCAACCAGGCCGCCGTCGCCACGCAGCCCCGGGGGGTCGTCGGGACCGTGGCGGGCTGGTGGGATCGTGGCACCACGTGGCTCGGCGACCGCGCGCAGGACGTCGCGGACGGCGCGCGGCAGGCCTACGACCGCACGCGGACGTTCGCGCGCGACGTGGCCGACGTCGTCCGCACGACGTCCGTGGGCTACGAGGATGGCGTTCTCCGGGCGCAGACCGACCTCGACGAGGTCATGGACCTCATGCCGGCGCGCGTGCGTGAGGCCGTGGCGCTCGACAAGTCCCGCCCCGAGGCGAATCGCGCGAACATCGCGCTCGATGGCCGAAGCGGGCGCCTCACGGTCGAGGTTCCCGACCTGCAGGCGAAGTCGGTCAAGGCCGGTGGTGTGTCGACGGGCCCGGTGCAGGCCAAGGGCGTCGTGCTGACGGTCGACAATGCCGCGGCCACCGCGAAGGATGCCGTCCGCGGCCTCGTGGGTGGCGCAGGCTCCAAGGACGCCGGCGGCGCGGCGCGGCCCAGCGGGGCCAGGCTCTCCGTCGGGAGCGCCACCGCGCAGAATGTGCGCGTCGCGGGCAAGGGCGGCCGTCCGAGCACGCAGGCGGGCGCCGTCAAGGTGGACGGCGTGGAGGTCGCGATGGAGGAGGTGCAGGCGAAGCCCGGCGCCACGCCCGGGGTGCGGGCGCAGGCGAGCGTGGCGGGCGTGCGCGCGACCGACGTCCGCACCGGGACCGGCACGGCCGCGCGCGTGGACGCGCGCGGGCTCAGCGGCGCGATCGAGGCGGGCGGGGAACGCGGTCATGTGGCAGCGACCCACGTCGGTGTCGAGGGGTTGAAGCGCACCTCCGCGCCCGGGGCGCTCGAGGAGGCGTCGCTCCAGAACCTGCGTGCGGACTTCACGAACAAGGGCGGAGGCCTTCCGGGGGCCGACGCCACGCCCGACAGGGACCTCACGGCGCGCGCGACGGCCTCGTCCGTGCACGCGCGCGGTGCCGTCAGCCCCTCGGCGCGCGTCGGTCGACTCGACGCGAGCGCGATCGGCGTCGACTTCGCGGCGGGCCGTACGGGCGTTCGGGTCGGCTCCCTCGACGTGGACGAGGCGGATGTCCAGGGGGCGCGGGTCGGGCACGTGGACGCGTCCGGTGTCGCGGTCGATTCGGGCGACGACGGACTGGCGCTCCGTGCGGATGCGGCGCGGCTCCACCGGGTCGACACGGACGACGTGGATGTGGCGGCGGCGTCGGCCCGCGATCTCGCCGTGCGGCGGACCGCCGCGGGCGCCCAGCTGCGCGCGGGAACGGCGTCCGTGGAGGGCGTCGACACCCGCAAGGTGGATCTCGCGCGTGGCAGCGCGGAGGGGCTTTCGCTGTCCGTGGGCAGCGGCGGCGTGGCGCTCGATGCGCGGCGGGCCGCCGTGGCGGGGCTGGACACGGAGGCGCTCGACGCGCGGAGCGTGAACGCGACCGGCCTGTCGCTGGCCAGCCAGGGCAAGGCGGCCCGCGTGTCCGCCGATGCCCTCGACGCGCACGGCGTGACTGCGCCGGACGTCCGCGTGGCGGATGTGGCGGTGGGCGGACTGGAGGTGGCACGGGGCGCGCAGGGCGATCTGGAGGGTTCCGCCCGTCGTGTGGTCGCGCGCGGGGTCGACACGCAACGAACGGATGCCGCATCCCTCGAGGCCTCGGGTGTTCGCGTGCGGAGCGACAGGCAGGGGGCCGCGCTGGACGCGGCGTCGGTCCAGGCGACCCAGTTCGCCACCGGGGACACCCGGGCGCGCGCGGTGAGCGCCTCGGGCCTGGCGGTGCGTCAATCGGATGCGTCGCGGAGCACGCGCCTCGAGGACGTGAGCGTGCGGGGTCTCGACACCCCCGGCCTGGACGCGGAGACCATGGCGGCGTCCGCGTTGCACTACCGCACCGACGCCGACGGGGTCCGGCTCGACGCGGCGAGGATCGCGGGCGCCGGCGTGGAGACCGGCACCGTGCGCGCGGGCGCGCTGGACGCACGCGGGGTCGCGCTCGCCACGTCCGCGGACCGCACCTCCGGGTCGGCGCGCCTCGACGCGTTGCGGGCGGACGACGTCCGGGCACCCGATGCGTCGGCGCGGGCCGTCGACGTGCAGGGGCTCGACGTCTCGGGGCGGAAGGCCGCGACGGGGCTCGAGACGCGCGGAACCCTTGCCGGCGCGTCGGTCGAGGGCGTGCGCAGCAAGGCTGCGGAGATCGGTTCGGCGCGCGTGTCCGACGCCGCGTGGAACCTCGCCGGCGAGCGCGGCGAGGCCAGCATCGCTCGGGCCGGTGCCTCGTCGGTGCGACTGGCCGACGGTACCCGCGCGGAGACGGCGCACGTGGCGGGGCTCGCGGCGAGCCGGGGGGACGGCGTCGACGCGCTGCGGGTGCAGGGCGCCTCCGCGACCGGAATCCGCTCCCAGCGTGCGGACGCGGATGTCGTGGACGTTCATCGGCTCGAGGCGACCTCCCGATCGGGGGACCAGGCGGTGCGCGCCGAGCAGGCGCGCGCGTCCGGCGTGACCGTGCGCGAGGGCGGCACCACGCTGCGCGTCGCCGGTGCGGAGGTCCAGGGCGGGCACGCGCGGCTGCGCGACGGTCTGGACGCCGGCGCGGAGGCGGTGCGGGCGCGTGGCCTGGCCTTCGACTCGACCCTCAGCTCCGGAAGGGCCCCGGAGGATGACGGCGGCGCCCTCCCCTCCCGTGCGGTCTCGGGGCAGGACGACCGGCTCGATCTGCTCGGTCTGGCGAGGCAGGTCGAGACGGCCGACGTTCGGGCCAGCGTCCCGCTCCATCCCGGCAAGGTGGGCCCGCTGGACATCGAACGGGACACGCGGGCGAACGCCAGGGTCGTGGTGCAGGACGGCAAGGTCGACACGGACGCCACGAACCTGCGGCTCTCGAAGCCCCTGGACGGCCCGCTGTGGACGGACGTGAAGGGCGTGTACCTGCAGGATGGCAAGGAGCCGGGGACCATGAAGGCGAAGGCCGACGTGGGGGGCTTCGTCGATCTGGACGTGGGCAAGCGCCTGCCCGGCGAAGGGCCGCTCCCGACGGACGTCGGTGCACTCGTGGACCGGTTCCGCAGCGCGCCGGGTACCCCGGGGAACGCCGACCGCGGACCCGCCTCGCCGCGCGGTCCGGACGACGCCGCGAAGCCCGGCGTGGACCTTGCGGGCCTCTCGGTGAAGGGGTCCGCGCAGTTGGCCTCCGGCCAGGCCGACCTCGGCGGCGCGCGCGTGGATTTCCAGCGGCAGGCGCCCACGGACAACGCGGTGTCCTTCGACGTCACGCGCGACCGCGCGGCGCTGCAGATTGACCGGGTGCTCACCGGCGGCGTGGACGTGAAGGCCGGTCAGCAGGAGACGCACATCGGCGCCACGCGCGCGAGCGGCCTGTCCCTCGACGTGAAGCGCACCGCGGACGGTCAGGAGGTTCACGGGGCGCTGCCGGAGGTCGAGCTGAAGGACGTGCGCACGCGGCCGAAGGCGCGTCGCTAGGTCCGTCCGGGGGGCGTTGCGGGGGGATGTCCCCCCGCCCCAGGAATCCGTCTAGCGATCCTCCACGATCTCCACGCAATCGAGCTCGTGGTAGGCCCTCGCGTACGCCATCAGCACGCCCTGCACGACGGGTGGAGTCACCACGATCTGCTCGGCACGCAGCGCATGGCAGACCCCGGCAGCCAGCGCACCGACGTCCACGGCGTCCCGCGAGCGCAGCTGCCACCGCGCGAGCTGGATGATGCTCTTGCACACGAGCGGGCTGACCGTGTCGCCCAGCGCGTGCACGGCCGCGTCGACGAGCATGTCGAGCGTGACCCAGGCGTCCCCGGAGGTGCGGAACCACGGTTCCGGGAGGCCCGGGATGCCTGGGATGCGCTCCATGACGACCTAGTAGCGCATCTGCGCCCAGACCCGCACGGAGTCGTTGGACCGCTCCGGGGATTCGATGCGTCGGATGTAGGCACCCCCTACGCGCACCGCGTCGCGATCATCCTCCTGCACCGAACCGTGCCAGACCGCGCCGGCCATGAGCTGCTGATGCGCGCCGAGGGCGCTGTCGTCCAGGAGGGTCCACCGAACGGCCGGCTCCCAGGCCTTCCAGGCGACGCCCACCTGCGCCGTGGCGGCCGTCCGCGTGGTCTCCGACCACGTTCCGGGCACGTCCAGGTCCGTCGCGGTGGGCGTGATGCGCTGCCAGGCACCGTCGAGCAAGAGGCTCAGGCGGCCCGAGCGCAGCATCGTGTCGGCGCCGACCGTGAGCGTGTCGGTGGCGAGGTCCTGCGTGTAGAAGCCGCCGCCGCCGACACCCACGGCCACGCCGCGCTTGGGACCGGGTGTCCAGGTGCGGTAGGTCTCGTCCACCTTCGTGCCGCCCATGGACCATGCGGAGGTCTCGGCGCGCACGACCAGCGTCTTCCCGGCGTTGTCGTCCCCGAACAGGCCCGGGCCGCTGTTGAACACGCCGGCCTGCACGTTGGAGGCGGCGCAACGGCCTCCGTCGCATCCCTTCCTCCTCCACCCGGCACGGACGCCGGTGGCGCGGATCAGGCCGACGTACTGCGCGACGAAGCCGCGCTCCATGAAGGTGCGCTCGCCGGTACCGATGAGCTCGTCGCGCGAGAACGGGATGCGCTGGCGACCCGCCTCGGCGTAGAGGCCCTTCGCGCGGTACAGCACGCTGGCATCGATCACGCCGACGTTCTCGTTCACGGGCTGGAACCCGTCGGAGGGCGCGGCGACGCCGAAGACCACCCGGTAGGTGAGCGGCCCCCGGTCACCCTCCATTCCGAGTCGCGCGCGCTGGACGCCGATTCCGGGGTCGGCCTCGGGGTCTCCGAACCCGGGCGGGTCGGCCTGCGCCGTGGAGTCCGCGTCCCACGCGGTCGCGGCGACCTGCAGGAGCACGACCGGGCGCGGCGCGGCGGCGTCGGCGCCCTCCCCCGCGAGGGCGGGAGCGAGAGAGCTGAGGAGAAGGATGAGGTTCTGCATGGACTTCCCGTGCCGCCCTAATATCCTCTTTCACGTCATGACCCTCTTCTTCCTCGCCCTCGCGTGCACGCACGAGCCCCATCACGGCGCCTGGGCGCGCCGCATCGAGTCCCTTGACCAGGCGATCGGCGGGCCGAAGGCCGCCGCGCGTCCGGGAGACATCCTCCTCGAGAACGACCGCGTGCGGTTCGCGATCCTCGACGCGCGCGCCAGCATGGGGCCCGGGTTGTACGGCGGGAGCGTCGTGGACGCGGACCTCGTGCGCGCCAACCCGGCGTTCGGGGCCGGGCGCGGGAACGACCAGCTCGCCGAGGTGTTCCCGACGGTGAACATGAACCTCGCCGCGGCCGACGCGCCCGCGGAGGTGTCCATCGTGGCGGACGGGGCGGACGGCGGCGACGCGATCGTGCGCGTGGACGCGGCGGGCGCGCCGTTCTTCTCGTTGCTGACGGCGCTCTGGTCCCTCGTCGACCAGCCCGACATGCGCATCACCACCGACTACATCCTGTCGCCGGGCGCGCCGGGGCTCCGCATGCGCACCACCGTGAGCTTCCAGGATCCCGCTGCGGCACCCGAGCCACCCGAGGGTCGCCTGCTCTCCGGCGCGGGTCCGGGTGAACCGGACATGGCGCTGCTCGAGACCGCCATCTCCACCGGCGCGGCGCTGGGCGATTTCTACCTTCAGGGCGGCAGCGTGGACGTGTTCGCCCCCGGCATCGGCTTCGACGAGGACGGAGCCGTGTTCCGCGCCAACGAGGCGGGCCGGAACACGTTCCAGGACCCGTTCCGCTTCGGCTTCATCGCCGGCGTGGGGGACGGGGTCAGCTACGGGCTGGTGGCGACCCACGGCGACCTGTTCGTGCCGCTGTTCACCTCGAGCCAGACCGCGGCGTTCGGCGCCGCCGTCGAGAGGACCCAGGAGCGGGGCCGTTTCGCGCCCACCGACGCCTTCGCCTACGATCGATGGCTGTTGGTGGGACACGGCGACGTCGGCAGCTTGATGGACGCGATGCTGGAGGTGCGCGGTGCGCCCCGGGGCCGCGTGCGGGGCCACGTCCTCGAGGAAGGAACCGGCATCGCCCTCAGCGATGTGTCCGTGCTGGTGTACGAGCCGGGCGCCGCCTACCCGACCAGCCAGTGGCAGACGGACGTGGGCGCGGACAACCAACCCGACGGAAGCTTCGCGGGCTCCCTTCCACCCGGGGACTGGGAGTTGCTCGTCCATGCCGTGGGCAGACCCGAAGGCGCGCGCGTCCCGATCCGGGTGGCGGAGGGGAGCGAGCAGGCGGTCGTGCTGGCCTCGCCGCGGCCTGGGCAGGTCAGCGTCGAGGTCGTCGACGAACTCGGCCGACGGGTTCCCGCGAAGGTCACGTTCCTCGGGGACGCGCGTCATGACCCCTCGCGCGGCGACGACTACCTCCCCGGGGGACCCAGCGAGGTGGTGTTCGCGCCGGAGGGCGTGACCGAGGTCGTGCTGCCCCCGGGAACGTACACGGCCGTCGCCAGTCGCGGCCTGGAGTACGAGCTCGCCGAGAGCGCACCGTTCACCGTCACGCGGGACGGCGTGCAGCGTCTGCGGCTCCAGGTGGTGCGCTCCATCGACACCTCGGGGTGGGTCAGCGCGGACTTCCACGTCCACGCCGTGCACAGCTTCGATTCGGGGACGCGCCTCTCGGACCGCGTGGCCACGATGGTGTGCGAGGGCGTCGAGTTCTTCGCGTCCTCCGACCACGACTACCTCACGGATTACGCCCCCGTCGTCGAGGACCTCGGCCTCGAGCCGTGGGTACGCACCGCCGTCGGTCTGGAGACCACCACCCTGGAGCTGGGCCACTTCATCGGGTTCCCCCTCGCCGACGACACGGTGGCCGACCAGGGCGGCAGCTTCGACTGGACGGGCATGCAGCCGGGCGAGGTCCTCGCCACGCTGCAGGAGCTGGGCACCAAGGCGGGCTACACGCCGCTGCGCTTCGTGGCCCATCCGCGGGACGGAATCCTCGGGTACTTCGACCAGTACGGCTTCGACCCCTCGACCGGCCAGATCGAGACGCCCACGCTCGCGCTGTTCAACCCGTTGCTCCAGGCGAGCGCGTACAGCGACGACTACGAAGCGTTGGAACTGCTCAACGGCAAGCGCGTCGATCTGCCGAGGTCTCCCACCCAGGCCGAGCTGGACGCGGTGGCGCAGGGCGGCGGGGTCACGGCCTACGATGTCCTCGCGCGCACCGGTGCGGAGCAGGAGGCACTCGCCTCCGGCGTGATGCGGCTCGGCTACGGCCAGGACGGCCAGGTGGACGACTGGTTCACGCTCCTGAACCTGGGCCACCGCATCACTGCGCTCGGCAACTCCGACACCCATGGCCGCTACGTCGTGGAGGCAGGATGCCCGCGCAACTACGTCATGGCGGACACCGACGATCCGGCGGCGCTGGAGCCGCAGGCGATCGCGGACGCGGTACGCGCCGGGAAGGTGGTGGCCAGCTACGGACCGTTCATCCGGGCGTGGGCAAACGACCCCGAGCACGGCATCGGAAGCGACCTCGTCGACACGGACGGCATCGTGGATTTGCACGTGGAGGTGCAGGCACCCACCTGGATCGCCGTGGACCGCGTGGAGCTGTACCAGAACGGCACCCTGATCCACGAATGGGAGGGTCTGGAGCCGGACACCCTCCGGCTGGTGGCGGACCTCGCCGTCCCCGTCGCGCGCGACTCCTGGTTCGTGGTGGTGGCGCTGGGTGACGGCGACCTCGCGCCGGTGTTCACGCCCGTGGAGATGCCGCCGGTGGAGTTGCAGGACGTGGTCACCGAGGCGCTGCAGGATGTCGCCGGAATCGGTCGCTTCCTCTCCCCGGCGGTCCCCGTGATCCGCACGGGACCCGTGGTCCCCTACGCCCTGACGAACCCGATCCGGGTCGACACCGACGGCGCGGGATGGACCGCGCCCGGCATCCCGGAGTGGGTGCAGCCCCCTCTCGAGCCCGCGCGCTGATCATGTCGGAAGAGGAGCTGGTCGCGGTCGACGTCGAGACGACAGGCCTGCACCCCGAGGATGGGGACCGGATCGTCGAGGTCGCGATCGTCCGCGGCCGTCGCGGGAGCACGCCGACGTGCTGGACCAGCCTGGTCCACCCGGGCCGCTCCACGGGGGCCGTGCACGTCCACGGGATCACCGATGACATGCTGGCGGACGCGCCGAGCTGGAAGGATCTCGCGGAGGAGGTCGACCGACGCCTCGCCGGCGGCGTGCTCGTGGGACACAACGTGCGCTTCGATCTTGCCTTCCTGGCCATGGAGCACGAGCGTGTGTCCCGGCGCTTCGTGCCGAGGGTCGCGCTGGATTCGTTGTGGCTTGCGAGACAGGTGTTGCCGGGTTCACGACACGGGCTCGCGACCGTCGCCGCTGAACTCGGGGTCCCCCACGTGCGCGCGCACCGCGCCGAATCGGATGCCCGTGCGTGCTGGGACAGCACGTGGAGCCTGCTCGATCGCCTCGACCCCGCGCACGCGCTCGACCTGCCGCACCTTGCCCACATGTCGCAGCCACGGGACGCGTGCGCCCGCAAGGAGCTCGTGGACGCGCTGCGGCGGCACGCCGGCATGCCCATTCCCATCTCCTACACGGGTGCTGCGGTCACGCGGCGGGTGATCACCCCGGTGCGCGTGGGGCGCCGCCGGGTCGAGGCCTGGTGCCACCTGCGGCAGGCGACGCGCCTGTTTCGGCTCGACCGCATCCACCTCGTCGCTTGATCCTTGCGACGGCGGAGGCCGTGCGCACATGACGATCGGGGGATGCGACATGGATACCTCCTTGGCGCCGCGCCGGGCGTCCTTGGTGCTGATCGCGAACGGAACCACGGCGAGGCTGCTGCGCGTGCACCGCGCCGGCATCGACGAACTGCGACGCTTCACGGCGCCGCACGGCCGGGAGCGCGAGCGCGAGCTCGGGGCGGACCGTCCGGGACGCTACCAGGCTGGTCTGGTGCATCCCGCCATTCGTGGCAGCGCGTACGCGCCACGCTCCGGTGTCGGGCCCTCGCACGGCCTCCGGGACCGCGCCGCGGAGTTGTACGCCCGGGAGTTGGCCACCGAGCTGGGTCTGCAGCTTCGCAGTTGGCCTTCGGACGGGGTCGTGCTCGTCGCACCGCCGGTGCTGCTCGGTCGGGTGCGCGCGCATCTCGGTCACGCCGTGCTGCGTCATGTCCGGCGCAGCGTGCCCCACGACTACACGCGCCTGACCACGCAGCGGATCCCCGAGGCCATCCGGGACCCACGCAACGCCCGAATCTAGCAGGCTGCGAGCCGGTGATGGTTTTTCAGCAGCATGCCCGCGGCGCGCGCCAAAAATAGGAAGCCCCGCGGTTGTTCGCGGGGCCTCTGGGGGTCACCTCACCGGGGCGAGGTGCGACGACTCAGTAGTCGCCGAAGTCGCGACCGCCGCCGCCACCGCCGAAGCCGCGGTCACGACCGCCGCCACGACCGCCGCCGCCGCCGCCGAAGCCGCCGCGCCCACCGCCGCCGCCGAAGCCGCCACCGCCGCCGCCGCCGAAGCCGCCACGACCGCCGCCGCCGAAGCCACCGCCGCCGCCGAAGCCACGGCCACCACCGCCGCCGCCGAAGCCGCCGCCGCGGGGCGCGCCGTCACGCTCGCGGGCCTCGTTCACGCGCAGCGCACGGCCGCCCATGTCCTTGCCGTCCCACTGGGCGATCGCGGCCTTGGCGTCCTCGTCGGTCGCCATCTCCACGAAGGCAAAGCCGCGGCTGCGGCCGGTCTCGCGATCGGTCACGATCGAGACGCGGGTAACGGTGCGACCACCCTCGGAGAACGCCTCACGGAGTTCCTCCTCGGAGGTGCGGAAGGAGAGATTGCCGACGTAGAGCTTGCTTGCCATTGAGATCACCATTCGGTGCGAGGGAAACGTTCGCGTACATGCCGTCGCAGAACCGAGCGGTGCATCATCGAACGCAGGCATCTACTCGCACGCCACGCGCACGTCAAGCTAGAAGCGCACGCTCGCACCGATCCCTGCCTGCGCCCGGGTGGCCGGGACACGCAGGGGGGCGTCGAGGAAGCCGGGAACTGCGGGCAGATCGAGCTCCAGGAAGAACTCTCCGTGCTCCCCGTAGCTCACCTGCCCGAACACGTTGAGCTGCAGGTAGGTCGCCAGCGTCGTCGACACGTCCAGCCGCGAGATCAGGCTCTCGTCGGAGAGGTTGGCGAGGGTGCTCGCCGTGAAGGCCGTGTCATCCCAGTTCCCGGGCCCGGACAGGAAGGCGTAGACGGCGGCGTAGGCCCGTCCGACGTAGAACCCCTGGAAGTCTCCCTGCGCGAGCAGCCAGGGGTACAGCGTCGGGTCGTCGTAGCCGGCGTCGTTCCAGAACGCCTCGGCCCCCATGGCGAGCGTGTCCTCGTCGTTGAGGCGCACGGGGACCTCGATCCCGGCGGTGACCTGCGGGATCCATTCCTCCCCGCGGTCCACCCGGGTGGGCAGGGTCCCCTGCGACAGGTCGAGCGCTCCGGTCCACCGGTGGGCGTCGCCGCCCTTCGCGACCGCACCCTCCACGCGCAGGTCCAGGGGGCCCACCGCCACGCTGAGGTCTCCGCCCAGCACGGTCAGGCCCTCGGCACGCCGCGCCGCCGTGGCGGTCACCTCGCCGAGCGGAAAGGCCCATTCCGCGCGCAGCGCTCCCCCCACGCCGTTCACCCGGGTAGCCGCCGCCTCGTCGGGCACGAGCGCGTTGGCGCCCTCGATGTCCACCACGCCGTAGACGTTGGCGCCCCAGCGCTCGATCGGCAGGTGCGCCCGCACCATGCTCACGCCGGTGCGCTCGTCGAAGAATGCCAGCGCGTCCAGCCGCTGACGGTTGAGGACGTCGGTGGGGTTCCAGAAGCGCCCGGCCCCCCACTTGACCCGCTGGCGTCCGGCGGTGACGTACACCGCGCGCGCCACGTCGAACTTGAGCCACATCTGGTCGAGGGTGACGCGGCTGGGGGACAGGGCCTGCCCGAAGACGCTGGTGTCGCCGTTCAGCGTCGCGAAGTCGTGCCGGAGCCGAACGCTCGTGTACGCACGCAGCGTGTCGTTGGGACGCGCGTCCGCGAACATGTCGAGCAGGTTCGGGCTGTCCAGGCGCACGTTCTCCGGCTCCGCATCCTCCGGCACCGCGACGTTGGAGCGCAGGTACATGCGGCCACCGAACACGAGCCGGTCGTCCGCCGCGGCCAGCACGGCGCCGATCGCGGCCTCCGAAGGGCCGGCCGGCAAGCCCGGCAGGCTTTCCGGAGGTGCCACCGCGGGGTCCGGGGTGCTCTCGGCCGGGGCCGTCGTCCCGCCGAACATGGCGTCCTCGTCGCGCGACTCCCCTTCCCCGTCGTCGCCTGCCTGCGCCGTGGCCGCGACCAGCGCCGCCAGCAGCGTCCAGGGCGCCGTCATCGGCTCTTGCTCTCGAGCCAGGCCTTCGTGAACATGCTGTCATCGAGCGAATCGAGCTTCCAGTCCTGGAGCACCACGGTGGTGCTCTTGCCCTTCTCCACCTCGTCGAAGATGCGGATCTGGCGAGGCACGTACACCTCCGCCTTCTTCGACGGCGAGAACTTCTTGAGCCACTCGGGGTAGTACGTCGTCCGCATGAGTCGACCGGACAGCGCGAAGTCCTGGCGCTTCAGCGTGTTGCCGCTCGCGCGGTCGATCCACAGCTCCACGACCGGGTACGCCACGTCCTGGCCGGCCTTGGCGCTCAGCTTGAGGCGGTCCGTCGTGAACGCGCCAAGCTTCTCCTCCGCCACCCACGCGGGCGTGTATTCCTCCGCCAGCCGCGACTGGTCGAAGTCCGCGCGCTGCGAGTTCGTGCCACCGATGCGCTCGCGCTCCGTGCGGCGCTCCCACTTTCCCACGCCGGGGTCGTAGAAGAACAGGTTGCTGTCGACGCGGAGGTAGCCCTTGCCCGCCTCCGACTGCGGCTTGGCGAAGAGGATCACGAGCTTGTCGGACACGTCGCGGCGGTAGATGTTCGCCTGGTAGACCAGGTCGCTCTTTCCCTTCTCCTTCTGCTCGATGAACACGGTGGACGCGTAGTCCCCGTTGTTTTGCTGGCGATCGTCGATCACCTTCAGCATGCGCTCGAGCGCAGCTGCGTCGGGCGCTGCGAAGGCGGACGGGATGCCGGGGAGGACCAGCGCGAGGCCGAGGGCGAGGGCATGTACGACGGGACGCATGGTCACTCCACGTGCTGCAGGGCGGTGATGGGACGCAGCGACGCCGCGCGGATGGCAGGCCACAGCGACGCGAGCACCGTGAAGGCCGACAGGACCGCGACCGACGCCAGGGCGTCCCGCGGGGTGACCGACATGCGCAGCGTGTCGGAGAGCAGGATGACCTTCACGGCATCGACGGGCACGACCCACTCGGCCCGGTTGACCATCGCCGAGAGGAGCGTCCCGAGCAGCGCCCCCACCGACGTGGCGAACAAGCCGAGCAGCGCGGACTCCAGGACGACCATCACCAGCACGCGTCCTCGGCTCATGCCGATGGCGCGCATCGTGCCGATCTCCCGCGTGCGCTCCCGCACCGCGTTCCACATCGTGTTCATGATCCCGACCGCGATGATGACGACGAGGATCCCGACGAGGAACCACGACAGCGAGTTGAAGGCCGTGAGGACGTAGGTCAGGAAGCTCACCTCGTCGCGCCAGGTGGTGACGTCGATGCGCTGACCGGTCCAGTCCTCGCCGGTGACCTGGTCGAACTTGAAGAAGAAGGGCTGCGGCTGGTGCTCCATGAGGGGGTAGCCCTTGGCCGCCAGGACGTCGCGGAGGTGGTTCATCACCTCGTCGCTGCGCTTGATGTCGTCCAGGTAGACCCACAACGCACCGCTGGTGTCCTCGTTGAGCGCGTAGAGCTCGAGGATGTCGCCGGCGGGTACGAACGCCGACCAGCTCGACAGCAGGCCGATGTCCTTGGCGATCGCGACGACGGTGGCGTCGAGCGTGTTCGTCTGCCCGCCGAAGGTCTCCGTCTGGATCGTGATCACGTCGCCGACGTTGACGCCGAGGCGCTTGGCCTGCCCCGCGAAGAGCATGATCGTGTGGGATTCCGAGAGCTTTCGAACATCGCCGAGCACCTCGGCACGTCCGCCTTCCTTGTACTCCCGCTCCTCCGCGAGACGAATGGTGTCCAGGAAGCGCTGCTCGTTGGCGACGGTGAGCCCGGAGAGCCCCGCCTGCGTGCTGCCGGTGTCGCTGACGATCTTGCCCCACCCGCGGTGCCGCTCCACGACGTAGGCGAGGCCCGGCGTGTTCTCCTCCACGACCTTCCGCAGCTCGCGGACGTTCGTGATGATGGGGCGGGCACTGCCCGGGGTGGGCTTGAAGAACCCCGCGACGTTGACGTGACCGGCGCTGACGGTGGTGGCCGCGCGGACGAGGTTGTCCTCGATGCCCTGCGAGATGGCGAGCAGCAGCACCAGCAGCATCGTGACGAGGCCGACGGCGAGGGAGAGCAGCGCCGAGCGCCGGCGCGCCTGGAGGATGTTGCGGAGCGCGATGCGGACGAGCACGGACATGGTCACTCCTTCCCTTGCATGGCGACGACGGGTTGGATCCGGGAGGCGAGCACCGCCGGGTACAGCGTGGAGGCCAGGCCGACCAGCGTGACGACGACGAGGCCGAACAGCACGTCCGTCGCGGCCCACGCCGGGTACAGGCGCGGACCCGCGAACAACACCACGAGCGCGTCACTCGCCGCGGGAAGCCCGTGATGGCCGAGCCACTGGACGAGGCCGACCCCCGCCGCGGCACCGGCGCCGCCGGCGATGACGCCGAGCAGCAGAGTCTCGAGCAGGAACACGCCGACGACCCAGCGCCGGTGCGCACCGATGGCGCGCATGGTTCCGATCTCCCCGACGCGGTCCATCGTCGCCATCACCATGCTGTTGTTGATGATGACCATCGCGACCAGGAAGATGATCGCGATGGCGACGGTCAGCACGGCGCGGATGACGAGGATGAACTGGCCGAGGAGGCCGGCCGCCTGCTGCCAGTTCACGACCTGGAGGTTCAGTCCGTCCTGCGCGATGCGGGCCTCGATGGCGGCGCGGGTCTCGTCCAGCCGCGCCGGATCCTCGAGGATGATGGCGGCATTGAGTGCAAGGCCGCTCCGGATTTCGTCCTCGGAGTAGGTGCGTTCGTCGATGCGGGGGCCCGCCGACGCGATCAGCGCGTCGGTCGCGGCCACGCCGTCCGGCGCCCCGTTGGCGGCGAGCGTCGCGCGCACCTCCTCCGTCGGCGATGCCGGCGAAGGCTCCGGCACGGCGACCTCCGCGGTGCCGCCGCCGAACAGCGCCGCCTCCGCGTCATCGCGCGACACGTCGGCCACGCCGACCGAGGCGGCGATGGCGGCGAGCTCCTCCTTCTGCTCTGCGGTCATCTTTCCGTAGAGCTCCCGGAACGTGATCATGTCCGTGAGGTTGCTGGCACTGGAGAGGTCTGACTCCTCGAGTCCCTTGAATTCGTAGGTCCCGTAGACCTTTACGTTGATACTCCTGACGAACCCGCTCTTGGTGAACGCGCGCAGGGTCACCACGCTCCCCACGGGCACGTCGTAGAGCTGGATCATCGGCGCGATTACGTCGTAGAAGAACGCGTACCGGCGCTCCAGGTTGGCGTCATCCACCGTGAGGAAGCGCTGGACCAGCGTGTCCAACGGACCGGTCTCCCCGAGCTCCGTCGCGAGGCGGGTCTCGAGGGTGCGGGCCTCCTCGGGCGAGAGCTGGAAGGTCACGCGCTGGAACTGGCGGGCCATGCGCGCGACGCGCTCCTTCAGGAGCGTCTCTCCGGCGATGGTCTTGCCCTTCTCCCGGACCTCCTCCCGGACCGCGTCCAGCTCGCGCGCCACCTTGTTCTTGACGATGCGCTCGTAGGTGCGCTTGCTGAAGAGGTAACCGCGCTTGCCCGGGGGAATCGGCTCGCCGTCGACCATGTAGAACCGGTCGAAGGACTGTCCGAAACGCTGCAGGTCCGTGCCGATGGTGCGGAGGTACAGGAGGCGGCCGTCCGCGGCGAGGGGCGCGACCCGCGCGTCGAGAAAGTCGAGCGCGGGAAGCGGATCCGCATTGAATTCCTCCCAGAACGCGGGCTCCATCACGCGGGTGAGTGCCGCCCGGTCCTCCTCGGCGCGCGCACGGTCCGTGGCCTGCGAGGCGGTGGCGAGGAGACCCTTGCCCAGCGAGTCCACGATGGCGCGGACGCGCGCGGCCCCGGCCTCGCGGGCGACGGTGTCCCCGCGCCCGACGGCGTCGCGCAACTCGGAAAGGACGCCATCCAGCTCGTTGCCGGAGAACACGGTGGCGTTCGTGATCCCCATCGGAACGATGGCCTTCACGTTGTCGAGCGCGGCGATCGGCGCGAGGTTCGCGCCCGCGTCCGGGATCTCGCCGATGTCGGAGCTCCCGAAGCCGCCGCCGCCGAACAACGCGAGCGGATCCTTGGCGTCCTTCGCGTACACCTGCAGGTGTCCCGCCAGGCTGGAGGTGATGCTGGTCTCCATGGCGTGCTCGATGCTCTGGATGAGCGCGCGCCCGGACACCACCAGGAAGGTACCGAAGAAGAGGATGGAGCCGACGATCGCGCTTT
Source organism: Pseudomonadota bacterium (assembly GCA_039800105.1). Taxonomy (GTDB): domain Bacteria; phylum Myxococcota_A; class UBA796; order UBA796; family SXON01; genus CAMAXZ01. The sequence goes on along the minus strand of JBDLRI010000065.1, from coordinate 19,183 downwards.
TGACGCGATGCGCCGCCACGTTGCGCAGTGCGAGCAGCACCACGAGGCGCAGGTTCGCACCCATCACGCGTGGGCCTCGACCGGCGCTTCCGACGACGCGATCCGCCCGTCGGCGATGCGGACGATGCGCCGGGCCTGCTCCATCACGCGATGGTCGTGGGTGGAAAAGATGAAGGTGGTCTGATGCGATGCGTTCAGATCCTTCATAAGCTGGATGATGGTGTCCCCGGTGACGCTGTCCAGGTTGGCGGTCGGCTCGTCGGCGAGCACGATGGCCGGGCGCGTGACGAGGGCCCGCGCGATGGCGACGCGTTGGCGCTGGCCCCCGGACAGCTCGTTCGGACGATGGTGCCGATAGTTGGAGAGTCCGACGCTGTCGATGATGGCGTCCACGCGTGCGGTGCGCTCGCCATGCGTGAGCCCGCCCTGCAGCAACAGCGGGAACTCCACGTTCTGCCGTACGTCGAGCACGTTCACCAGGTTGAAGCTCTGGAAGATGAAGCCGATGCGGCGCAGGCGCAACTCCGTGAGCTTGCGGTCATCGAGGCGCTCCGTGGCTTGCCCGTCCACGACCACGCTCCCCTGGGTCGGCACGTCCACGCAGCCGACGAGGTTCAGCAGGGTGGTCTTCCCGCTTCCGGACGGTCCCGCGATGACGGTGAACTCACCGCGCTCGATGGTGAGGTCCACGCCGTGCAGCGCGCGCACGACGAGATTTCCGAGGGGGTATTCCTTGATGACCCCCGAGAGGGTGACGATCGCGGACATGGTGGGACTCCGTGAAGGGGGGCTCAGGTGCAGGCGGTCGAGGTGGTTGCGCCGCCGCGCGGCTGTCGGGCCCGCAGCTGCCGGACGGCCTGCTCGAGGACGTCGGCCAGCTCGGCGCGCACCGCGGGGTCGACGTGCGCGAGGCCCGCCGCCAGCTCGGTGGCGCGCGCCGCCGCGAGGCGGTCGATGAGGGCCACGCCGTCGGCGGCGATTGCGATGCGCTTCTGTCGTCGGTCGGCGGGATCCTCGGTGCGCAGGAACAAGCCCCGCTCGACCATGCGGTCGACCATGGCACTCGACGCGCTCGTGGACAACCCGAGCGCGACCCCGAGGTCCGAGATGCGCATGCCGTCGTGGTGGCGCACGATGTGAAGCGACACGAGCTGCGGCATGGTGAGGTTCGCGTCGTGCATGATGGCGAGGGTGTCACCGGCGATCGCCGCGTGCAGCAGGCCCATCAGCTCGGGGAGGAGCTGCGCCAGGCGTTCGCGGACCGGATCGTGCACCACGCGGGATGTTCCTGCCGGCAGGATAATCCTGTGGGGCAACCCTTGCCACGCGCGGGAGCGTGTCGGGCACTACCGAAGGGCTGGCCTCACGGCAGCCAGTTCGCCTCGGCGATGCACAGGTCGTCGAACTCCTTCCCCTTCTGCACACCGGTGAAGGTCATGCGCACCTTGCCGGTGGCGTGCGCCGGAAACGTGATCGTCTGGGCCGCGGACGACGGCTTGATGGCGACCGCCGCGGTCGTGCCGTCGTCGAAGAGGAGCGTGGCGGCCGTGGCCTTGTTGGACTTCATGAAGAGCCCGAAATCGTACGCGACGCCGTTTCGGAGCTGAAGCTGGGAGATCGAAGGGCGGCCGTCGAAGCTGAACTCCACCCACTCGCCCGTACCGTCGCTCTTCGTGTTGCCCTCGCACCAAAGGCTGTCGAGGGCACCGTCCGCGGCGTTGAGCGGCGCGTAGCTGTCGCTGAACACCGACGAGGCGGCGGAGGACTTGACCGCGACCTGCGGGGGCGACGCGTCATCGAGGAAGACGACCTCGGACAGGGCCGTGTCCGGACCCTTCCCCGCATGGGCCGCCTTGATCTTGAGCCGGGCGCTCGCCGTGGCGTGCGGCTTCTTGAACGCGAGCGTCTGCACGGTGTAGCCGTCCGCGAGGGCGAGCTCCTCCTGGCTGCCGTCGGAGAACTCGACCACCACCGTCTTCGGGCGCCCATAGTGCTCGTGCGCGTCTCCGCTGCTCCAGTTGCCCGTCCAGAGGGACATGCCCGTCAGGGTCACGCTCCCCCCGAAATCGGCCGCGATCCATGCCCCGAGCCCGGCACCGGCCTCGCCCTCCACCCAGCCCTTCTGCACCTTGCCGTCCCCGAGCTGCGCGACGTCGTAGGACGTCGACTCGGTCGCGGGCGCGGTCGAGGATGCCGTCCAGGCGGTCACCTTGATCGTGGCGGCGTGGAGGGGGGCGAACAGGGCGACGAGGGCCAGGGACATGCGGACTCCGTGGTCGTGGGATTCAGAAGTTGCCGGTGTAACCGAGCCGCACGCCCTCGAAGCCCGGGAGGCTGCGGCACTGGCCGCCGGCGCAGCGGATGCCGGCTCGGTAGGCGCCTCCGAAGAGCTTGAGCGTGTGGCCGGGCGTGGGGATCCACTGTGCCTCCAGCGCCCCGTAGAGGTGCTCGCCGAGGTTGCCCGTGGACCGGATCAGGTCGTTGTCGCTGTAGTCGTTGTACGCCATGAGCGCCCAGCGGGGGCCGAACTTGACGGCGACCGTATTCGACAGGTTCACGAAGTCGCCCTGTTGCTGAAGGTTCTCGCCCCAGCCGAAGGCCTGGGCGGACGGCGCGATCTCGAGGCTCACGGCGCCGGCGATCGGGAACGACAGGTCCAGGTCGAGATGGGCCATGCGGTCCGCATCGAGACCCCCATCCGACGTCGCGCCCTCGCGGAGGTCGGCACGCACGCCGGCGTTGAGGAGGGCGTGCGTCTCGCCGCGCAGGATCTGTGCGCCGAACGTCGGGTGGAGGATCCGCTCGGGCGAGCGGTTGAAGTGCAGGCCGCCGAGGTCCCGGTCGTGGAACGCGGCCAGGGCCAGGTAGGGTAGGAAGGCGTGCTCGCCCTCACCCCATCGGCCGTCGACGCGAAGGCGTCCGCCCACGATGTCGTTGCTGTTGACCGCGGCGGCGCTGTCCTCGGTGATGACGCGCTCGTACTCCAGCGTCGGACCGGCCGCGAGCTCGTAGCCGACGGCGTAGGCGTTGAGGTACTCGGCGGCGTGCGCGGCGCGGACCTCGGCGAGCACCTGGAACCGCCCCGGATACGCCCCCGCGCTGGCGTAGGCCGCCCAGCCCCGGTCGACCGGGATGGCGTCCTCGTCGTAGAAGAAGGTGTCCACCTCCGCGAACACGTCAATCCCGGCCAGCCCGGGCGCGTCGACCGTGGCCCCCGCGACGCGCGCACCCAGCGGCCGCGTCCACGCGTCCGCGGTGTTCGGCGGGTGGAACTGCACACCGACGGCGTGTGCGCCGAGCGCGACACGTCCGAACCGCTCCACGCGCACCCCCGCGACGACGTGGCCGTCATCCGGAAGAAGTCGCACGTTCGGGTTCTCGAGAAGCACCTGTTGCGGGTTCGTCACGCCCACCACCGCGGTGGTGTCCACGGAGGTGCCGTGCCACGACGCGTGCCCCCCGCGCAGCGACGTGTCGATGTCCATGTCGGTGTTCTTCACGAGGTTGAGTGCCAAGCCACGCCCGAACGAGACCCAGCGGTCCCCCATGGTCAACGTCAGGTGCTGCCCGCGGTGCTCCAGCGACGCCTTCTCCAGCGCCAGCCACGTGTCGGCCGTCGGTCCGCGCATGGTGTCCGGCACGAGCTCGTGCTCGTACGTGAGCACGCCGTCGAGCACGTAGCGGTTGGCCAGCAGGGACACGGCGTCGCCGCGGATCGCGGCGGTCCATCGGTCGCTGGACGCCTTGAGGTCCAGGTGGTCCACGATTTCGACGTAGTCGAGGATTCGACGGTCCTCGAAGTTCGGGAGCCGCGCGTCGAGCATCCAGTACCGGGCGCGCACGTCGTGGGTGCCGTGGAGTCCCCACGTCGGCGGGGGCCGCGCGGCGGCGACGGATTCGTCTCCCGGCCGTGCCGCGGGCTCCTCGGCGCGCCCGGCACCGGCCGACGCGAGAAGTGCGAGCACGAGGACGTGGATGCTCACGGGGCGGCCAGCGCGGCCTCGACCGCAGCCCGAAGGGCCACTTCGTCGCCGGGATTGTAGCCTGCGTGCACGTGCACGATGCTGCCGTCACGACCGACGACGACGCTGTACGGGAGGGTCTTGGAGGGGTTGTACGCGGCCACGGTCGTGGTCTGCGGATCGAGCAGGATCGGGTAGGTCAGTCCCTTGCCGGCCACGAGCGGCTTGATGCGAGACTGATCGCGCGCGGCGTCCGCGGAGATGCCCAGCACCACGAGCCCCTTCGGTGCCAGGTCGGTGTACATCTTCTGGAGGTGCGGCATCTCGATCAGGCACGGACCGCAGAACGTTGCCCAGAAGTCGAGCAGTACGACCTTTCCGCGGTACTGCTCCAGCGTGTGTGGGCGGTTGGAGAGATCGCGCAGGGTGAACCCGGGCGCGGGGCTGCCGGCGTGGGCGTACGGCACGCTGCCGAGCAGGCTCAGGGCGAGGAACAGGAACCGCATGCGACCTCCGGGGACCCAAACGTACTTCGCCGGTCCCGCCCGCGCCGCTCGGGACGACGGACGGGTGCCACGCTAGGAGACGTGCGATGCGCGCGCGTATTCTGGTGGTGGACGACGAACCCTCGATCCGCAAGGTGCTGAGCGCGCAGCTCACGCGGGACGGGCACGAGGTCATGGCGGTGGCCGACGGTTTCGAGGCGCTGCGATGCCTCGCGGACGAGCCGTGGAATCTCGTCATCACCGACCTCCGGATGCCGGGCCTGGGGGGCATGGAGCTCCTGGCCCACGTCCACGTGCACCAGCCCGGGCTGCCGGTCGTCGTGCTCACGGCGCACGCCACGGTCGAGGCCGCCATCGCCGCGATGAAGCTCGGGGCGCAGGACTTCCTGACCAAGCCCTTCGACCACGCGGCGCTTCAGGCCGTCGTGGCGAAGGCGCTCGGCACGGAGCGGGCGCGCAGCCGCTCGGTGCAGCCCGACGGCGCGCTTCCGACCCTCGTCGGCGTGTCGGACGCGGCGCGCGAGGTGCGCGCGTCCATCGAGCGCGTGGCGGGCGTGCCCACCCCCGTGCTGGTGCTCGGGGAGCTCGGGTGCGGGAAGGAGCTCGTCGCCCGGGCGATCCACGCCGCATCGCCCCGGCGGGACGGACCGTTCGTCGCGGTCCACTGCGACGCGTTGCCGGCAGGACACGCCGAGAGCGAGCTCTTCGGGCACGAGCGCGGCGCCATCCCCGGCGCGCCGACGGCGCGGCCCGGGCGCGCGGAACTCGCCGACGGCGGGACCTTGTTCCTCGATGACGTCACGGCGCTGCCGCGGGACGCCCAGGCCCGCCTGCTGTCCCTGCTGGAGGGCGGGACCATGGAGCGCGTCGGGGCCTTGCGTCCGACGCGTCTCGACGTCCGCGTGGTGGCCGCCAGCACCACGGACCCTGCGGCCTGGACCGGGAGCGGGCGTTTCCGGGAGGACTTGGCGTACCGCCTCGGCGTCGTGCCCATCCGGATCCCGGCGCTGCGGGAGCGACCCGATGACGTGCTGCCGTTCGTGGCGCACGCGCTCGCGCGGTTCGCCGCGCGCCAAGGCCGCGCCGTGCCCTCGGTGTCCCCCGAGGCGTGTGCGGTGCTGGAGGCGTGGTCGTGGCCCGGCAACTTCCGTGAGCTCGAGAACGTCGTCGAGCGCGCCCTGCTGCTGTGTGACGGCGCGGTGATCGAGGCCCGCCACGTGGCGCCCCTCGTTCCCCTCGCCGACGAGGCGGCCGAGCTGGTCCGTGGGTTGAAGGACACCGTCCGCGTGCACACGGCGCGTCTCGAGCGGGACCTGATCGCCCGCGTGCTGGCCCGCGAGGGCGGCAACGTGACGCGCGCGGCGCGGGCGCTCGACGTCTCGCGCAAGGGCCTCCAGCTGAAGATGAAGGAATACGGCCTCCGTGGTCTCGACGAGGACGAGCCCCGGGGCTGACGGGTGCTGTGGGGCACGCCGGCGGGCATCGTGCTTGCCGCCCGCCGGTCCGGGCACATGTTGGCCGCCGATGGAGGGACCATGGGCGTGCCGCGGGACGTGCGGGACTGGGTCGACGACGTGCGTGGCGTGGTGCAGCCCGCCCGGGTGCACTGGTGCGACGGCTCGGATGCGGAGCGGGAGGCACTCGAGCGCGAGGCCGTCGCCAGCGGCGTGTTGCAGCCCCTCGCGCTCCCCGGTTGCTGGCTCCACCGCAGTCACCCGGATGACGTCGCGCGCACGGAGCACCTGACGTTCGTGTGCAGCCGGGACGAGGCCGACGCGGGGCCGACCAACCGGTGGTGGGATCCTGCCGAGGCGCGGGCGCGCCTGACGGAGCTGTTCCGCGGCTCGATGCGCGGACGCACCCTGTACGTCGTCCCGTTCGTCATGGGGCCGCCGGACTCGCGGTTCCGCAAGCTCGGCGTGCAGATCACCGACAGCGTCTACGTGGCCCTCAGCATGCGCATCATGACGCGCATGGGCGACATCGCGTGGGAGGCGTGGCCCGAGGACGGCGCGTTCACGCGCTGCCTTCACGGGCTCGGTGACCTGTCGCCGGAGCGAAGGTTCATCTGCCATTTTCCAGACGATGACGCCGTCTGGAGCATCGGCTCGGGGTACGGCGGCAACGCCCTTCTCGGCAAGAAGTGTCTCGCCTTGCGGCTCGCGGGGGTCCATGCCCGCCGGGAGGGATGGCTGGCGGAGCACATGCTCATCCTCGGCGTGCAGGCACCTGGCGCGCCGGTGCGGTACATCGCGGCGGCGTTTCCGAGCCAGTGCGGAAAGACCAATCTGGCGATGATCACGCCGCCGCCCTCCTTCTCGGCCCGCGGGTGGCGATGCTGGACCGTCGGGGACGACATCGCCTGGCTGCGTCCGGGACCGGACGGCCGCCTGTGGGCGGTCAACCCCGAGGCGGGGTTCTTCGGCGTGGTCCCGGGCACGAACCACGCGACGAACCCGGCGGCGACCGACATGATCGCCCACGACACCCTCTACACGAACGTCGCGCTCCGTCCGGACGGGCTCCCGTGGTGGGAAGGCCACGACTCTCCGCCGGTCGATGGAATCGTGGACTGGAAGGGGCTTCCCTGGGACGGTCGGACGCCCGCGGCGCACCCCAACAGCCGCTTCACGTCACCGGCCCGGAACTGCCCGACCATCAGCCCACACTGGGAAGATCCGCGAGGCGTCCCGATCGATGCGATCCTCTTCGGGGCGCGTCGGCCCTCGGTCATCCCGCTCGTGCACGAGGCGAGGGACTGGCGCCACGGGGTCTTCCTGGGCGCCACGATGTCGTCGGAGACCACGGCCGCGGCGACCGGCGCGGTCGGGGTGCTCCGCCACGATCCGATGGCGATGCTGCCCTTCTGCGGGTACCACCTCGGCGACTACCTCGCGCACTGGCTCGACGTGGGCGCGTCCCTGTCGAGGCCGCCGCGCATCTTCGGGGTGAACTGGTTCCGCAGGGACTCGGACGGCCGCTTCGCGTGGCCGGGGTTCGGCGAGAACCTCCGGGTCATCGACTGGGTCCTCGGGCGTTGCGACGGGACGCGTGCAGCCGTGGACACGCCGCTCGGCGCGGTGCCCGCGCCCGGGGCGCTCGACCTGGCCGGGCTCGCGCTGTCCGCCGGGGCCCTCGGGACCCTGCTCGGGTGGGACGCGGCGGAGCTCGCGTCGGAAGCGCGCACGCGCACGGCGTTTCTCGAGAGCCTCGGCCCCCGCTGCCCCGTCGACCTGCTCGCCGAGGGTGCGCGGCTGGCGGGTGCGGCGTCGGCACACGGAAAAGCTACGATTCCTGCTTGACCTAGGTTCAACCGGGATAATTCTTGTTCGACCGAGCGCTGTCGCGCTCGGCAACCCCACAAGGAGCAAGCATGTCCAGGTCGAACACCCCCGCCCCCTCCCCCACCGCCGAGACGCCCCGCCCGCGCGGCTTCGCAGCCATGACGCCCGAGCAGCAGCGCGCCATCGCGAGCCTTGGCGGCCGTGCCGCGCACGCCCGTGGGACGGCCCACCAGTTCACGCCCGACGAGGCCCGCGAGGCCGGCCGAAAGGGCGGACGCGTGGCGCACGCCCGTGGGACGGCCCACCAGTTCACGCCCGACGAGGCCCGCGAGGCCGGCCGAAAGGGCGGACGCCGCAGCGCGGAGGCACGCGCCATGGCGCGGGCGACGGACACGACCCGCCGCGCGTCCTGACGTCCCCTCCCCGCCGGGGAGGGCGTTGCGGGAGGGGGCGGGCCCCCTCCCGCCCCACCTCGTCCAAGGCGATCAGGGTCCGATGGGTGGAGGAGGCGCCGCGCACTGCACGGCGCCCTGGTACACCGCGCACGTGTAGGAGCCGCGGTAGCGCGCCTCCACGGTGCCCGCGTAGTCCTTGCCGTCCACCTGCATGCGGATGTCGCAGGGGCCGGCAGGGATGTCCCAGGCGTAGCAGGACGGGTCGCACGTGACCGGCGTGGCGCCTGCACACGTGACGTTTCCGGCGCCCCCGCGAAGGATGAACTTCGCCCGGTCGATCCGGACGCGCGACGCGGCCACCGCGGCGAGGTCGAGGCGGGCCGGGGGTGCGGACGCGCCGAGAACCGGAGCGGGCGGCGGCAACTGGGCGACCACGATGTCCGGGTCGTGCCGTCCCTGCACCGTCGGCAGCTGCTTCTGGCCCGTCACGTCCGGCACGGACACGACGAGCCATCGGCTCAGCTCCCCCGACGTGAGGATCCGGTCGCCGTTGGCGTCGGCCTTTCCGTTGATGCCCTCGAGAAGGGCCCGTGCGAACACGCCCACTCCGGCGGTCTGCCGAGGCGCGGTGCTGCTCAGCACCATCGTACTGGGGCCGAGCGCGGGCCAGTCGTTGGCGGTGGGGCCGAGCAGCGCGAGCGACCGGAACTGCCCGTCGAACGCGGCATCCGTCAGCACCACGTGGTGCGCCGCCTTCACGCTCTCAGCGATCCGCGCCGCGAGGTCCGACACGGACAGGCTGGTGCCAGGCAGGTTCTCCGGATCGGTGTCGTAGGTGAAGAGGCGCGGGTCTCCCACGTCGGCGCCGATGCCGTGGCCCACGAAATAGAGCAGGAAGGTGTCGGAGGGCGCCACATCGCGCGCGACCTGGTCCGCGATCACGGACAGGATGTTGTCCCGCGTGGCGCTGGCATCGGTGAGCAGTCGCACCCGCGCGTAGCCGCCAGCCTGTTCGAGCGCCGCCGCGACCCGCGCGGCGTCGGCGCGGGGTGCTTCCCGCGCCAGTTCACCGGGCAGGCGCTCGTAGCTGCTGATGCCGACCACGAGCGCGATGCGACGTGCCGGGCCCTGCGGTGCGGCAGTCAGGGCGGCCGTGGGTACGCCGGCGGTGGAGGAGGTCGTCGTGGACGGCGGCACGGCCTGGGGCCCGGGAGGCACCGCGACGGCGCCCGCCACGTCTTCCGCGCGCGCATGCGCCGCGAGGCCGAGAAGAAGGAGCAGGGAAAGTATCGGGCGCATGGCAGGCTCTCGCAGCGGGTGGGCAACGCGCCGGTGGCGTCGTGATGCCGGCGTAACACGCGCCGACGGCTGTCCGTCACCGTGCCGCGGACCGCCGGGGGAGCGCCACCGGCATCCGCGGGTGCGCGGGCGAAACGTTCACCCCACCCCCTTGACGCCCGCCCGCTTCATGCACACCCATGGTCATGCGCGTCGTACCGCTCGTCACACCGGACGAAACCCGTGCGTTGGGGCAACGGCTCGGCGCCCACGCGTTCGATGGAGGCCTCCTCCTCCTGCGCGGCACGCTCGGCGTCGGAAAGACCACGCTGGCGGGCGCCGTGGCGCACGCCCTCGGCGTGGATGGCACCGTCCCCAGTCCCACCTACGTGCTGGTGCAGGAGTACCCCGACGCGCGCATTCCGCTGCGGCACGCCGACCTCTACCGCCTCGAGGCGCCGTCGGACGTGGCGGCCCTGGACCTGTGGGAGCGCATCGGCCACGATGGGCTCTGGCTCGTGGAATGGCCCGAGCGCGCGCCCGGGGATGCCTGGCCGGACGAACGCCTCGAGATCCACCTGGACGACGAGGGTGGCGGGCGTCGCGCCACCCTCGTCGCCCATGGTCCGCGGCACGCCCGGTGGCTGGACGCCGTGGGCGGCGGCGCATGAGCGCAGCCATACGCGGCACGGCGGGACTCGTCGCGCTGGCCCTCGCGTTCGGCATGGCCCGGGCGTCCTCGGAGCGGGTTCCCGTCGCGCCGGCGCGGGTGCTGCACGTGGATGGCGCCGGTCTCGACGCGGGATGGCACGGGGCCGACACCGTGGGTGACACCCTCGCGTTGGCGGGGGCACGATTCGGCGCGCCTCCACCGGCGGACGCCCCGGTCCTCGATGGAGACGCCGTGCGCGTGCAGGACGGCTGGGTGCTCCACGAGCCTCTCCCGGTCGTGGTCGAAACGGGTCTCGTGGGGCGGGGGGACATCCCCCCGCAACGCCCCCCGGCGTCCTCCGACGGGCGCGCGGTGCTGGCCGCCGGCGGCCGACTGGCGCTCAACCACGCCACGACGGCGGAGCTGGAGGCCCTGCCGGGCATCGGCCCGGCGCTTGCGGCCCGCATCGTGGCCGGGCGACCCTATCGCTCGGTCGATGACCTCGATGCCGTGCGCGGTATCGGTCCCCGGACGCTGGAGCGGCTCCGCCCGTGGGTGCGTCCGTGATCGATCTGGATCACAACGCCACGACGCCGCTGGACCCTGCCGCCCGGGATGCCGTGCTCCGATGGCTCGGCGCGCCGGCCAACAGCTTCGCCGTCCATGCGCGCGGTCGGGCCGCCCACGCCGCCGTCGAGGACGCCCGCGAGCAGGTGGCGTGGATGCTGGGTGTCGCACCGGACGACGTCGTCTTCACGTCCGGAGCCACGGAGGCCAACGCGCTCGCGCTCGGCGCGGGCGGCGAGTCCGGCACGCATTGGGTGTGCGCGCCGGTGGAGCATCCCAGCGTGACCGGCTGGGCGCGGGCCGAGCTGCCCGTGGACGACGCGGGGCGCCTGTCCCCGCAGGACCTCGCCGCGCATGCCGGCCCGGCCGTGCGCGGGGTCGCCATCCAGGCCGCCAACAACGAGACCGGGGTGCTGCAGGACCTCGTACCCCTCGTGGAGGTGGCGCACGCACGCGGCTGGCAGGTCCACGTGGATGCGGCGCAGGCACCGGGACGCATGGACCTGCACGCCTTGAAGTGCGCCGACTCCATCACGCTGTCGGCGCACAAGATGGGGGGCCCCCAGGGCGTGGGTGCCTTCGTCGTGCCGGGGCGCGGCCGCGCGCAGCGCGCGGGCCTGCTGCGCGGCGGACCCCAGGAGCGCGCGGTGCGGCCCGGCACGCACGCCGTCGCGCTGATCGCCGGCTTCGGCGCCGCAGCCGAGGCGTCCCGGGACCGCCTCGCACGGGCCGGAGAGCTCGCCGCCCGGCGCGACCGACTGGAGGCGGCGTGCGTGCGCCTGGGTGCCCGCGTGGTCGGCGCGGGCGCCCCGCGGCTCCCGAACACCTGCTGCGTCGCGTTCCCCCGGGTGCAGGCCGCCGACATGGTCATCGCGCTGGACCTGGCCGGCGTGGCCGCGAGCGCCGGGGCGGCATGCTCCAGCGGCTCTCCGCGTCCCAGCGCGACCCTCCGGGCCCTGGGCTTCGAGGACGGTGCCGTGCGCTTCTCCCTCGGCCACACCACCACGGACGCGGAGATCGACGCCGTGGCCGCGCGGATTCCCGGGCTGCTCGCGCGCCTCACGGCCTGAGGTGGACGTCCGTGGTCGGGCGCGGCCATGCGTCCGCGACCTCCGACGCGAGACACCCCACGGGACCGGCGCGGCGCCCGGCCTCCAGGTGCGCTGCGGCGGCCTCGCATGCGAGCGACTCGAGCGTCTCCCGCCAGTCCTCCCCGGAGAACGACCCGGCACGCGACGCGGCGGCGACCAGGGCGCCACAGGCCCCTGCCAGTACGTCTCCGCTGCCTGCCGTGCCGAGCTGGGGCACCCCGCCGGCGAGCGCCTGCGGCGGCGTTCCGGTCACCATGGGGTGCATGCCCTTGAGGATCGCGGCCCCGAAGGCGCGCAGCGCGGTCGTCGCCGCCAACCTGTCCCGCGCGACCGCTTCGCGGGACGTGCCCAGCAACGCCGCCGCCTCGCCGACATGGGGGGTGAGCAGCCGCGGACCGCCCGAGGGGCCCGGGGCGTCGCCCAGGGCCCGCAGGCCGTCGGCATCGATGACCATTGGCCGTGGCTCGCGCCGCCACGCCTCCCGGACCGCGGCGTCCGCGGTCCGACCCAGTCCCGGACCCACCACCCACGCGTCGCAGCGTGCGCCGGGGTCACGCGTGCGCGCCTCCGCGGGGTGCAGCATCACCTCCGGCGGGAGCGCGCCCAGCCGCGACCATGCCTCCGTGGGGGCGAACAGCGAGACCAAGCCGGCCCCCGCGCGCAGCGCCCCGCGGCAGCACAGCACCGCGGCCCCCGCCATCTCCGCGCTCCCGGCCCACACGCCCAGGTGTCCCCGGGCCCACTTGTCGGCGTCGGGCGGGACGGCGCGCGTGGGGACGACGTGCGGCCGCCAGAGCGCATCCGGTCGGGCATCGGGGGCCTGCGAGAGCCCGATGTCCACGCAGGTCCACGCGCCGGCCCATCCCAGCACGAAGGGCTTGGCCCACCCGATGACCAGGACGTCATCGGGCGCCGCATGGCTCCCGAGCGGCGCACCCGTGTCCGCGTCGAAGCCCGTCGGCACGTCCAGCGACACGCGCACGGCGCGGGGGTGTTCGCGAAGCGCCGGCACGTCCACCGGCGCGCGCTGTCCGGTTCCGAACACGGCGTCGATCACGACGTCCGGGGCGGACATGTCGCCCGCGAGACCGAGCGCCTGCGCGATCCGCGCGTGCAGGCGCCCCGCATCGCTCGTCGGCGGGAACACGGCACGCACGCGCACCTCCACGTCCCGCGCGAGGTGGCGCGCCATCGCCCAGCCGTCGGCACCGTTGTTGCCGGGGCCGGCGAGGATCAGCACCCTCCGGGCCGTGGGATGCCGCGCCCGGAACGCCGTGGCGCAGGCGTGGGCGGCCGTGTCGACCAGCATCTCGGCGGGGATGCCCACCCCGCCGATCAGGGCGGCGTCCAGCGCGCGCACCGTGGCGGTGCGGCCGATCGGAACCGCCTTCACGCGCGGATCAGCGCCACGTAGCGCCGCACGCTCTCCTCGAGACCCAGGAACACCGCATCGCCGATCAGCGCGTGGCCGATGTTGTACTCCTCGATCTCCGGCGCCGCGTCGACCAGCGCCGGCAGGTTCTGCAGCGTGAGGCCATGGCCCGCCGCGACCGCCAGCCCGAGACGCCGTGCGTGGGCACAGGCGGCGACGAGATCCGTCAGCGCACCGTGGTCGCCCTCCGCGTAGCGCGCGGTGTTCAATTCGATCATGTCCACGCCCGGAAGCCGCGATGCCTCCACCTGCGGCGCGCGCGGGTCGATGAACAGGGACACGCGGATGCCGATGGCCTGCAGGCGCGCGGCGAACGCGCCCACCTCGGCCGCGTGCCCCGCCACGTCCAGCCCACCCTCCGTGGTGACCTCTCCGGGGCGCTCGGCGACCAGCGTGACGCGGTGCGGACGCACCTGCGCCAGGACCGCTGCCATCTCCTCCGTGCATGCCGCCTCGACGTTCAGCTCCGTCTGCACGCTGACGGCGAGCCTCTCGAGGTCGTGGTCCTGGATGTGGCGGCGGTCCCCGCGAAGGTGCACGGTGATCTGGGCGGCACCGGCCCGCTCCGCCAGGAGCGCGGCCGCCAGAGGATCCGGGTAGCGTGCACGGCGCGCCTGGCGCAGCGTCGCCACGTGGTCCACGTTCACGCCGAGGCGTCGGATCATCGCGTTCCTCCCAGGATGGCGCGCAGTGTATCCAGCCCCGCCCGCGCGACGCCCTCGTCCTCGTGCTCGACCATGATCCGGGTCACCGGTTCCGTGCCGCTCGGGCGCACGACGATCCTGCACCCGCGCGCCTCCAGCGCGCCCATGGCCTCCCGAAGTCGTGGATCCTCCGCCTGGGGCGGGGGGGCCTGCCCCCCCGCAACGCCCCCCCGAGGCACGGTGGCGTGCACCTGGCGCGTGGGCCGGTAGCCCTCGAGCCGGCTGCGCAGGCCGCGTGCGTCCGGTGCCAACGCGCGCAGCGCGGCCAGCATTCCGCAGCCCGTCGGGAGACCGTCGGCAAACAGCACGTGGCCGCTCGGTTCGGCGCCGAGCGCCGCGCCGTGGGCCTCCATGGCGGCCGCCACGTGCGAGTCCCCGACCGCGCTGCGCACGAGCGACACGCCGCGCGCCGCCAAGCCCCGCGCCAGCCCGTCGTTGCTCATCACGGTGCCGACCACGGTCCCGCCGCCCGCGAGGAGCCAAAGGATCGCGTCGCCGTCGAGGATCGCGCCCTGTGAGTCGCACAGGACCACGCGGTCGGCGTCGCCGTCGAGCGCGATGCCCGCGTCGGCCCCGGTGCGCCGCACCTCCGCCGCCAACGCACCGGGGTGGACGGCACCGCAGGCGTCGTTGATGGCGGCGCCGCTCCCCTCCCCGATCGCGATCACCTCCGCGCCGAGGTGACCGAGAAGTCGGGCCGCGTGACCCCGCGCCGCACCGTTCGCCGCGTCCAGGACGATCCGCGTGCCGGACAGCCACGCACCGCGCGGCACACGACGGCGCACGGCGTCGACCCACTCGTCACCGGCCTCGTCCCACACCACGACGTCGCCGGGCACGTCGTCGTGGACCCGCGCGACGGCCATGCGTCGCTCGAGCGCCTCGCGGAGGGCCGGGTCCGCCTTCCGGCCACGGGCGTCCACCACCTTCAGTCCGTTGTCATGGGCCGGGTTGTGGCTGGCGGTGATCATCACGCCCGCCCCCCATCCGTGGGCCGCGACCACGTGGCTCAACCCGGCCGTCGGAATGACCCCGCAGCGCACCGCACGCGCGCCGGCCGCGCAGATCCCCGCGACCACGGCGGCCTCCAGCATCGGCCCGCTGGGGCGCGTGTCCATGGCCACGGCCACGGGCCCCTCGACGCCGCGCGCACCCAACTCCACGGCCAGGGCGTTGCCGAGCGCCAGCGCGAGCTCCGCATGGACCTCCCCGCCGACACGGCCCCGCACCCCATCCGTTCCGAACCGCACGTTCATCGTGCCGCCTCCAGCGTCACCGCCTCGCCACCCGTCGTCACGAGCAGGATTCCCTCCGGCGCCGACAGGCGCAGCGCAGGACCGTCCGCAGCCCCGAACCGGGCCGTCCCGGGGCCCTGCCAGCCGACCGGCACCTCCAGTTCCACGTGCACCGCGCCGGCGTCCAGGGCGTCGAGCACGGCCGCCGGGCCGCGAAGGGAGAGGTCCAGCGACGCCGGAGACGCGGACCAGCGCGCGTCCACCCGCACCGGGACGTCCGTGAGCGTGCGCTCGGCCATCACCACCGCCACGTCGGCGTGGACCGCGAGGCGCCGGGCGCGCGCGGGTCGTACGCCGCCCATGCCGAGCTCGAGTCCGACCTCGAACGTGGCGGACTCGCGCAGTCCCGACAGGTCGACCGGGTCCGTCGAGACCTCGGCCAGGCCCCGCAACACGCGCGCGGGCCCGACCAGCTCCACGCGGTCCGGTTCGACCCGCACCCCCGAAAGCCGGTACCCGGCCGCCAGCTCGCCCCGCGTCGACGGAACGACGGGCACCGTGCGGCGCAGAAGGCGGTCCAGCTCCAGGTCGATGCGGGCGGGCGTGATCCCAGCGACCCTCACCTGGGACGGCAGCCCGCGCACGGGACGATCGACGAGGTCGACCTTCGCCGCGCCCTCCCGCGCCGAGCGCAGGTCAACGTCCACCACGAGGTCCTGGCGGCGTGCGGCGCGTACCCATGCCTGGACACCCTGCAGCGTCACGGTGACGTGCTCGTCCGGCGGCGTCACGGGCACGAGGCCGTCCGGGTACGTCCAGGCCAACCGCACCCGCACCGGCTCCTCCACCACCTGCTCGCTCTGAACCCACGCCCACGTCACGAGGGCCAGCAGGATCGCGAAGAGCTTGTAGGCCAGGTTCCCGACGAGGGCCTCGCGCGCTGCCCGCCTCATGCGCGCCTCCGCGCGCCCGCCACGCCCAGGAGCTCGACGAGCCGCGCGCGCAGCTCGTTGGCGTCGGCGGTCGGCAACACCTCGCCGGCCACGACGACACTCGCCGTGCCGCGCTCCTCGCTGACGAGGATGACGACCGCGTCGGTCTCCTCGGTGAGGCCGATCGCCGCGCGGTGGCGCGTGCCGTAGTAGCGGCTCACGTCCCTGCTGAAGCTGAGGTTGAGGAAGGCCTTCGCGGCGAGGATGCGGTCGCCCCGGACGACCACGGCGCCGTCATGGAGGGGGCTGCTGGGGTGGAAGATCGACAGCAGCAGGTCCTGGGTGACGCGCGCGTCGATGCGCGCCGCGCTGTCGGCAGGGCCATCCAGGCTCGCCTCGCGCTCGATGGCGATCAGGGCCCCGATCCGGCGGCTGGCCATCGTCGTCGCGGCCCGCACCATCTCCTCGACCGCCGTGGAATCCGCGCCGGGCGCCACCGGACGGAACAGCCGCACGCCCGCACCCGCGAGACCGCGCCGGATGTCGCTCTGGAACAGGATCAGGACGGCGATCACGATGTAGCTGAAGAACTTCTCCAGCAACCAGTGGACCGCGTAGAGCTGCAGTCGCTCCGACACGACGTACATGCCCACCGAGAGCAGAAGGCCGGAGAGCACCTGCAGGGCGCGCGTCCCACGCACGACGAGGAGCGCCTGGTAGATGACCCACGCCAGCAAGCTGACGTCGAGGACATCGGTCCAACGCACGCCCTCGACGAACGGTGGCAGCATCGTCACGGCGCGCCCTCCAGCGCGCGCCAGGTCGCGAGGGCCCGCCACGTCGCTGCGACGTCGTGCACGCGCACCCACGCGGCACCCGCGCGCGCCGCGTGGATCGCCACGACCAGGCTCGCCTCCACCCGCGCGGCGGCGTCGGCCTGCCCGGTGATCTCGCCGAGGAAGCGCTTCCTCGAGGCGCCGACCATCACGGGCCACATCCCCGTGCGCGCCGGCAGATCGCGGAGCAGCGCGAGGTTGTGGGCGCCGGTCTTCGCAAAGCCGATCCCCGGGTCGAGGATCAGCGCTGATGCGCGCACACCGGTTTGCCGCGCGCGGGCCACGCACGCGTCGAGCTCGTCCCACACCTCGCGGACCGGGTCGGCGTAGGTGGTGTGACCCTGCATCGTCTCCGGGGTGCCGCGCATGTGCATCACTACCACGTCGCAGCCGGCCTCCGCGACGAGGGGGAACATGTCCGGGTCCGCGCCGCCGCTCACGTCGTTGACGAACGCGGCACCGGCGTCGAGCGCGGCGCGCGCGACCCGCGCGCGTCGTGTGTCGATGCTCACGCGCACGCGCGTCGAAAGCCCCCGTACCACGGGGAGTACGCGCGCAAGCTCCTCCTCGACGGAAACCGGCGACGCGCCGGGCCGGGTGCTCTCGCCGCCGACATCGACCGCGTCCGCGCCCTCGTCGACCATCCGCAGGCCCTGCGAGACCGCCTCGCCCGCCGAGCCGAAGCGTCCTCCGTCGCTGAAGCTGTCCGGCGTGCAGTTGAGAATGCCGAGGATGCGTGTCATCGCTTGCCTGCGGTGGAGGGTTGGGCGGTCCCCGCGTCCGGTGCGGGAGGCGCGCGGTGCTGGCCGCCGCCCGGCGCCGCGAGCGCCCACACGCCGCTCGGCGACGGTCCGAGCACCCGCGTGAGGCCGGTGCGCAGGACGGGGTCCCCGCCGAGCACCACGACGCGGTCGACGCCGAGGCGCGCCAGCTGGAACGCCGGGGACGGCGTGGCGCGGGTCAGCGGCGCGTCTCCAGCCACCGCCACGGTGCGCAGGGCCTCCTCGTCCTCCATCCACGCCAGCATCGCGCGACGCGCGGCGCCGTCGTCGTGCAGCCCCGGTCCGCCCACGACGCGCTGCTGGTGAAAGGGCAGCAGCCCGACGCCACCCTCGCGGGTTCGATGGACCGGTGCATGCAGGATCACGTGGCTGCGCGGGCTGCGCCCCATCTCGACCAGCGCCGCGGGAACCTCCCATGGCGGTCCGGTCCAGGGACGCGCGGGCGCGCCACGCGCCCGCAGCACCGAAGGCTCCGCGAGCACGGCCAGGGCCGCCAGCCACGCCACGGCGGGCGTCGCGGACATGCACCGCACGACGCCCACCCCCGCGACGACGAGCACGGCGGCCAGCGCCTCGCGGTGCCACGCACCGGGGGGCGCCAACGACGTGAGCGCCAGCAGCGCCGCGGAGAGCCCCGCCGCGCTGCGCCCCCGCCCGGCGCACGTCGCCAACCCGAGGAGACCGGGGAGCGTCCATGCCGGCAGCGGAAGCGCTCCGTCGACCACGTGGAGCGGCAGGAGCGCGCGCGACGCCGAGCCGACCGCCTCGACGGACGCGCCGAGCGGAGGCCACGCCACGCGCACGGCGCAGGACGCGAGCACGATCCCGGCCGCCACCGCGTCGAGCACGCGCGACCGCCGCGAGGGACGCCATCCGGGGACGGCACGCGCCGCCAGCGCCCCCGCGATCGTGGGGACGGGCGACGCGATGGCGCCCACGGCACCCGCGAGCGCCATCGCGCGTGGCCGCTCCGCCGCGCCCGCCCAGGCCACGGCGAGCGCCGGCGCCACCCACCCGGCTGCCATCGCCCCGTCGGCGAGATCCGTCGTCCACGTCGCGCATCCCGCCACGAGCGCCGCGCCGAGCAGGGCCACGCCCCCCCTGCCGGCCGAGACGGCCCCGCCGAGCGCCGCGCCCGCCACGGCGCCGGACACGACGAGCAGCAGCAGCCACGCCGCGTGGGCCGCGGCCGGAACGAGCACCATCTGCAGCGGCGCCCCGAGCGTCGCGGCGCCGGGGTTCCCCGCGAGGTCGAGGAGCGAGGCGTCGCGTGGGCCCACGAACACGCTCGCGTCCCAGGCGCCCCGGTCGTGGCGCAGGTTGTCGCCGATCTGCCACGGGAGCCAGAAAGCACGCTGGAGCCCGTCCGTCCAGCCGTCGCGGGGCATCGCGCGGAGAAGCGCGAATGGGTCGCGCAGCAGGCCATCGACGGCCACCGTCGCCGCGCAGGCCACCCCGAGGGCGAGCGACCGCAGGGCACCCCTCACCGGCTCACGCGACGTGCGGCGTGGTCTCCGGGAAGACCGG
>JBDLRI010000064.1:0-4540 GCA_039800105.1 Pseudomonadota bacterium | reverse complement strand
GGTGGAACGTCCATCGGGGCCGATCAGGCCAGCAACCGTGCGATGAGCGCCTCCTTGAACGCGTGCAGCGCCTCCGCGTCGAAGCCACTCTGCGCCGCCGCGGCGCGGATGTCCCAGCGGTCCAGCAGCCAGGCGAGGCCGGGGCCGCTCACGCCTCCATCCTTGCGCGGGGCGTCGGCGAGCGCCCGGGCCAGATCGCCACCGGCTTCGATCAGGCACTTCACGTCGAACAGGTCCCGCACCGCATTTCGGCTGTACAGCGCCGCGATCTTGTTGACGAGGATCTCGTGCGGAGTGTCCACGCGGATCCCCGGCGCAGCCTCCACGGGCGTCTCGATCGTGGGGACTGGCTCGGCCACGAGGTCGATGACGACCGTCTCCTCGCCCCGGCGGGCCTCCATCCGTCGGTGGGACGGCGCGGTGCCGACGCCAACGACGTCGAACCCCGCGGCGCGCAGGCGACGCTCGACCTCCCGCGGGGTGTGGTCCAGCACGTCCCGACCGTGAAAGAACAGGTCTAGGTCGCGAGTCTCGCGGTGGCCGAGATGAAAGCCGCAGAGTGCTCCCCCGCCCGTCAGCGTCCACGGCGGTTCCATGCCCGCGAGCGCCTCGAGCGCCGTACGCTGCACCGGAGTCAGCCGGCTACGCGGCATGCCTCACCCGCGCCCGCAACCATTCCCAGAACGCCGTCTCGCGACCGAGGCGCAGCCGCGGCCACGCCTCCTCCAGCTCCGGCCACGTCAGCAGGGTCAGCACGTCGTCCGGCTTCGCCTGCCGCATGGCCACGCCGATCCAGTAGGCCCGCACGTCGGGGTCGGCGTCGCGCGTGAGCGCCCGCCAGGCATCGAGGGTCAGGTCGCAGTCCCACAAGAAATACGGTCGCCCGAGCGAGTCGCAGAGACGGTCGCGGGGCGTGGGGAACAGCATGCGAGACTCTACCCCGCCCCCTACCGCCCCAGCACCGCCATCAACTCGTCCCATTCCCGACGGCTCAGCCCGCTCTCCGCCTGCGTCGGCGCGCGGCCGTCCAGCAGCGCCCGCACGACGTCCAGCATGCCGCGGCTGAGCGTCACCCCGCCGACTCGGTAGTCCTCGAAGGCCTCCCAGCACGTCGGCACCCACGCCCGCACGAACCCCGCGATCGCCTCGGCGTACACGCGGATCTCGTATTGCGCGTGGCCGTCGAGGCGCAGCGCCAGGAAGTGCATGAGGTTGTGCAGGTCGATCTTCCAGTACCACTGCGTGTACATGGACAGCGGCAGGTTGATGCGCGCCAGCTCCCTCGCCAGCCCCTCGTCGTCCAGGAGCGACTCGTACGTGGCGCAGGCCTGCGTGGCGTCGCGCTGCAGGAGCGCCAGCACCCGCGCGGCCGTCTCGGAATCCAGCGTCTCCCCGCGCCCCTGCTTGTTGTTGGAGGACTGCACCGCCAGGTCCCCGGAACGCGGCAGGTAGAACTCCCGGTCGAGGATGCTGTAGCGGGCGCTGATCTCGTTCACCGACGCCATGCGGTGGCGGATCCACTGGCGCGCCACGAAGATGGGCAGCTTCACGTGGAGCTTCAGCTCGCACATCTCGAAGGGAGTCGTGTGGCGGTGCCGCATGAGGTAGCGGATGAGTCCGCGGTCCTCGCTGACCGCGCGCGTGCCCTTGCCGTAGGACACCCGCGCGGCCTGCACCACCGCCGCGTCGTCCCCCATGTAGTCCACCACCCGCACGAACCCGTGGTCCAGCACGGGCACCGGCGCGGCGAGCATCGCCTCCAGCGCGGGCACGGTCGGCCGGAGGGTGGTGTGGACGGGGCGGTCTTCTTCGGTCATGCCCCGCGCTAACCGGGCACGCGCTCGGACGTTCGCGCCGTCGCGGGCCGGGGCGTTGCGGGGCCGGCCTGAGGCCCCGCCCCAGGGACGAGCCCCGACGACACCGCCGCGAGCAGCTCCCGCGTGGCGCCGCCCCACGCCGGGCTCTTGAGCGACCAGTGCAGCTGCGCCGCCAGCAGGCCCACGGGGTTGCCGGTGTCGAAGTGCCGACCCTCGAAGTGCACGCCCAGCACGCGATCCCGGGCGGCCAGGACCGCCAGCGCATCGGTGAGCTGGATCTCTCCGCCGCGCCCCGGCGGCGTGGTGCGCAGGATGTCGAAGATGTCCGCGGGCAGGACGTAGCGACCCACCACGCTCGAGCGGCTCGGCGCGTGCTCCGGCTCGGGCTTTTCCACCATCGTCTGGACGCGCATGTGCCCGGACGGTGTGGTGGGACCCGCGCAGATTCCGTAGCGACGCACATCCTCGAGGGCCACGTCCTCCAGCGCCACCACCGCGCCGCCCGGCTCCTGCGCCGCCACGAGCTGGGCGATCGCCGGCACCGTCGAATCCACCAGGTCGTCCGGCAGCAGCACCGCGAAGTCCTGCGCGCCCACCGCCGGCTCCGCGGTCAGCACCGCGTGGCCGAGGCCGAGCATCTCGTGCTGCCGCACGCTCACGATGCGCGCCGCACGGGACACCGCCCGCACCTCGTCCCGCAGCGCGAGCTTCCCCGCGGCCTCCAGTGCCGCCTCCAGCGCCGGCGATCGGTCGAAGTAGGCCTCGATGGCCTCCTTCCCGCGCGCCGTCACGAACACGATCTCGTCCAGGCCCGCTTCCACGGCCTCCGCGACCACGTAGGCGATGCACGGCCGATCGACGATCGGCAGCATCTCCTTCGGGACCGCCTTGGTGACCGGGAGGAAGCGGGTGCCGTACCCCGCGACGGGGAGCACCGCCTTCCGGATCATCTCAGATGTCTCGGGTGCCGCGCTCGAGCTGCTCCAGCTCGGTCTTGCAGTCGATGCAGTGCGTCGCCACCGGACGCGCGATCAGCCGCTTCTCGCTGATGTCGTTGCCGCACACCACGCAGATGCCGTACTCGCCGCTGTCGAGACGCTCCAGCGCCTCCTTGATCTTGGCGATGAGCAGGCGCTCGCGGTCGCGGATGCGGAGCTGGAAGTCGCGGTTGCTCTCGTTGGACGCCAGGTCGATGGCATCCGCGAGGTTCTCCTTGTCCCCCGTCAGGTCGCCGAGCGTGGCGCCGGCCTCCGCGAGAAGGGCGCGCAGGCGCTCGGTCAGAAGCTGCTTGAAGAACTCCTGCTTCTCCTTCTCCATGCTGCACCTCTCGGGGGGCGTCGGGAACGGGCCACCGCTTGTCGGCGCCCATGAGGACGTGTATATGTCCGCCCATGGGGAGCGGCAAGCGGGCCCGCGTCCGGGCGTTGGGGGCCGCCTTCGGCGTGGGGGTCGCGGCATGGCCGGGCCTCGCGTGGGCGGGTGCCGACGCGGGCGCGCGTGCCACCGCGCGCGCCGGTGCGGGGTTCGCCGACGCGGAGGACGCCGCCGGCGGGCCGACCCGCCTCGCGGCGGCCCTGCTGGTGCCGCGCTACGAAGCCTGGGTGGGCGCCGCGGGCGTCGACGCCGACGCATTCCAGGCCCGCATCGGCGCGGTGGACACCCGCACCGGTCCCGTGGGCGCCAGCGTGTCCGTGGGGCTCTCCCGCACGCGTCACGTCCCTGCGCTCGCCGAGCAGCCCGGATGGCGCGTGCCCGGCGCAGACCCGCGCGTGCTGGACCGCGCCACCGATGTGGAGCTCGCCCTGGGCATCCCGCTCGGAGGCACCGAGGAGGACCCCCGTCGCGCCGGCGGGATCGCGGTTTCCGTGGGGTGGACCGCCCGGAGTCGCACGCCGTTCGGAGAAGATGGGGCGGAGGGGGACACCCCCTCCGCAACGCCTCCCCCGTCGGCGGATGCCGACGCCTGGCGGGCGGCGGCCGGCGGGAGCTGGCTGGCGCACCCCACCCTCGTGTTCGCGGGAGGGTGGGCCACGACCGGCGTCTCGCGCGGGAACGCCCTGCTCGGGGCGGCGTGGCGGCCCACGGGCGGGGTGGGCGTCCACGCCGACGGCACCGTGCCCCTCGACGCCCCGGGCGACGCGCGCGGCGCGTTGGGAGTGGACGCCGGTGGACGCCTGCGCGTGGCCGGCGGGCTGGCCTGGACCGGCGGCGCCTTCCGTCCCGCCACGGGCCTCGGGCTGCGCGGCGAGGGCGCGGACGTCGACTACGGCGTGATCGCCACCGGAAGCGGCGTCCGCCACGCCCTCGACATCCGCGGGCGGTTCTGAGCGGACCTCAGCGCGCGGCGAGCCAGCGCGCGTAGTCCCCCCGCAGGGCGTCCGCGTGTCGTCCGGCGTCCTCCGCCGACCAGCCACGGGTGTCGACCGGCGGATGCACGGTCAGGCGCACCACCCCGGAATCCGCCCAGAGTCGACCCTTCGGCATGCACGCGAACGCCCCGTCGATCACGACGGGCAGGATGGGCACGCCGGCCTCGGCGGCGATGCGGAAGGCGCCGCGCTTGAACGGCCCCACGGACCCGTCCCGCGTGCGCGTGCCCTCGGGCGCCAACAGCACCGTGCGGGGCGCGCGCGCCAACGCCCGCACGAAGGACGCCACGGTGGCACGCGCCGCCTGCGCGTCCCCGCGCTCCACGAACGCCTGCCCCAGCGACCACCACAGCA